>NZ_JBFRGF010000009.1:0-137685 GCF_052115205.1 Arthrobacter sp. 2RAF6
ACCACCGCCTCAAACACGGATCCGGATGGACCCCCGCCCCGGCCAGCAAAGACCACCCGCCCGGGTGGACATCACCGACGCAACGGTGCTACGCCAGCGAACACCAGGACTGGGAACCACCCCGCTGGCCACCCCACACCCCGACCACCCAGACCGACACGGAGACCGACACCCCACCGGACCAAGACCTGCCCACCTATCCCGAACCGGAACCGCCCCCGGATCCCTTCCCGGACTGGCACGCCTTCACGGCCACACACCCCTGGCCCGGCGACGACGCCGACACCGAGGACACCTACGACCCCGGCTGGCCAGACGATCCCGGCGAGCCAGGTTTCGTGAACGACCCCTTCCCGGAATGCGCCGCGTACCAAGACGCCTGACCGACCAAAACCTTCAAAAAGGGACACAGTCCTGCCGCCCCTGAACGCCCTCATGACGGCGCAGCACAGGCGCGCCTGCTAGTAGGCTCGACCCCACAAGTGATGAGCAGGAGGCTGCGGTGACCGAGACGACCGTGCACGAGATAGTGGCCGAGCTGGCCGCCCTTGAGGACCCGAGAGCCCGCGAGGTGAATGAGAAACACGGTGACGATCACGGTGTGAACCTCGGCAAACTGCGCGCGCTCGCCAAGCGGTTGAAGACGCAGCAGGAACTCGCACACCAGCTCTGGGCGACGGATGACACGGCAGCGAGACTGCTCGCTATCCTGATCTGCCGCCCGAAGGCGTTCGAGCGCCATGAGCTGGACGTCATGTTGCGCCAGGCGCGCACGCCGAAAGTTCACGACTGGCTCGTGAACTACGTGGTGAAGAAGAACCCGCACTGCGAGGAGCTGCGCCTTGCCTGGTTCACCGATCCGGATCCAGTGGTCGCGAGTGCCGGCTGGGCACTGACCACTGAACGCGCGGTCAAGAATCCCGAGGGCCTGGACCTCGCACGACTGCTCGACGTGATCGACAAGGAGATGAAAGACGCACCGGACCGCCTGCAATGGGCCATGAACCACTGTCTGGCCCAGATCGGGATCGAACACACCGAGTATCGCGCCCGCGCTATCGACATCGGTGAGCGCCTGGGGGTGCTCAAGGATTACCCGACTCCCCCGAATTGCACCTCTCCGTTCGCGCCCATCTGGATCACTGAAATGGTGCGCCGACAGGACGGTAAGTAGGAATTGGGGCTGGAAACAACAAAGCTGCGCCCGATGCACCAGCGCGGGCGAACGCAGCGGGAGTCGGACTGGCCCGCGCGCCGGACCGGGCGGGTACGTTCGCTGGCCCGCTTCAAGGAGACGAGCACAACCGAGATCCGAACATCACGGAACGTGGACTTAAAGCCCACTCGGCGACACAAGACGCGCTCGCAGGCCTGCTGGGCAGGCATGGGCATTGGCCGAGCTAGAGGCAGAACACGAGGTGGTCGTCGAATCCCTAACTGAAGACAGTTGCGCCCTTATCGCGGTGGTCGGCGTTCACTCCGCCGGTGGCGGACTGATGCGCACCGTCGCGCGTATCAAGCCTGGGCGCCCATAGTCGTTCGCGCCGGGACCGGCGTTGTCGTCACTAAGGCAGCAGATACGTCGGATCCAGCCCAGCTCTCATGGGTGATGCCTGGGAGCAATATCTCCCACATTTGCTGTATTCGGTCCATGACGTCTTCGCGTCCGGTCAGAACATTCGAAACCATCTGTACCCCGGTGAACGAGGCAACGATGTACCGGGACAGGAACGCCGGATCCACGGATGGACGGATTTGCCCTTCCTGGATGCCTTGCTCGGCAAGACGGCCCATGATGGCTATCCAGTCCTCGTAGGGCCTTTGAACGTCCTGGTCGAACGCCGACGCTTCAAGCGTGAGCCTGATACCGGCCCGGACAACGCCATCCGTCGCCAGCAGTGCCCCAAACGCGCCGCACAGCCGGATGAT
Source organism: Arthrobacter sp. 2RAF6 (assembly GCF_052115205.1). Lineage (NCBI taxonomy): Bacteria > Bacillati > Actinomycetota > Actinomycetes > Micrococcales > Micrococcaceae > Arthrobacter > Arthrobacter sp. 2RAF6. Next base: position 1,930 of record NZ_JBFRGF010000009.1, read on the forward strand.
GGTCTCCAGCGCCGGCGCCTTCTCCGCAAGAATGCGCTCTCCTGTCGCCACCGTGATCGCGTGTTGTTCGTCCAGGACCGCCCGGGCAAGCTCGTCTTTGGACTTAAAGTGGAAGTACATGGCGCCTTTTGTCACCCGGGCTGCTTCAGCGACGAGCGAAACGCTAGCAGTCCCGAAGCCATGCTCTTCGAAGACCAGCGCCGCTCCGGCGATGATCGCCTCCCGCGTTGCCTTTGCGCGATCTTGAAGGACCAACGATGAACCTCAGCTCTGGTCGAAAAACGAGTGGATTGCTACGCCAGCGCCCACAAGACGGTGAGCCGAAGCGGGTGCCGGGGGCATCAGGATTTATAGGAAGCCGCATTCTGCGTGCCTTGAATTCCCAAGCGATACCGCCGTATCGATCCTATCAAGACGGCATTACGACAACGTCGGAGCGTGTGACAATTCCGTCATATATTGCGATTTGCCAAGCCTTTCCGCGGCTCGGGACGGAATCGAGGTTGTGATCAACGGGGTCTCGTATGTCGGCCCTGACGCCGACCTGGCCCGACGGGGTAAGCCCCGAGGCACACGTAACGTTCTCCGAACCTGTGACAGCAGAGTTATCCGACTCAGCCCCACGAAATTGCCGGCTGGAGCCCCGGCTTTTGGCCTCTCAACGGAGGCTTCGCTCTGGCACAGGGGCTATCTGGCGCGATCCTGATCCGCACCAATAAGAATCTGCCAAGCCATGGCGAGGCCGGCAACCCGCCAACCGAAACGCACGAAATATTGCGACAAGTGGACTCATTTAAGAAAACCGGACGTAAGGTTTGTTTTACGGCACTCTCGCACCTTCAATATTGGGAGTCGCTGAGACAACAAGATCATCAGATATCAGACAGGAGAAGTGTCATGAAACGACCGATACAGATCGGTTTACTGGTTCTTGGTTTGGGGGTTGCCTCAGCGGCACCGGCGATGGCTGGCACCATCGTCAACGTCGGGGGCGGCACATGGAGCTATGGAACCTCGTTCCAAGCTCCGTGGTTCAAAAACGTGTGGTCCCACTATGTGAACCCGACGCAGTACCACTCTGCGACGGCCATCGGAGGGCCTCACAACGTCAAGATCTACGCCAACGCTGGTTCGTGGGCCAATGCCGACACCCAGTGCGGGTCCGGGGAAAGCGCAGCCCAGTACTGGAATAACTACTAGGCATTTCCGCCGCGTGGGTGACCGCTGACCACGTAGGGCATCGGGGCGGCTAACGCCTAAGGAATCGGGCTTGGAGCCGGCAACGCATTTGTCTTCTCTCAGGCCCGGTTTCAGTCGGTCACAATGTTCAGCGCCTATCACCCCGGAAGGGTGTTTCCATTCATGAAGTGGGTTCTCGTTGCTTTTCTCGTCCTGTTGTCAGCCGCTGGAGCGGGTGTGTCCTTTGTCGAGGTTGATAACTCCGAGCGGACCGGCATGCAGCAGGCAGCAGCGTCCATCGCACGCCCCTTTGACGTGCCAAGCGATGCAGCTCTCGCTGACCCGGTAGTGGCGCTCAACGCCCTCGAGAAGGCGGCGGATTCGGCCAAGGTAAATGTCTTCCGCACTTCCATTGGTTATAACAGCGATGACAAACCTCAGCTGACCCACTACGTTCTGCTCGCAGCCGAACAGACGCGTTTCTGGAACTCCTTCCGTCTGCGTAGCGGCCACGTGCTGAGTCCTTCCGATACCCGCGAAGCGGGTCCGGTACTCGCTTCACTGGTATCAGAGGATTCACAGCAGGCGGGGGTCCTGGAAGACCTCGGCGGCAATGACCGGGTCTTCATCAGGGGCCTGCGGACAGCGTTTGATTCGCTTCCGGCGGCCGGGGCCTACTACGTGGAATGCAGCACGAGAGCCGCATGTGACGAGTTCACCGCAGCGCTGGCTCAGAACTTCAATGACTTGCTGGGGACGACACGGTGGTCCGCCGCCGGCTTCACAACGACCGCGGCTCCCTTCGGGGGACTTCAAACTAACACCGCTTCCCTGCTGATGGTGCTCGTGTACAGTCTGGTCTTCTTCGTCGTTATTCTCCTGGTGTACCGCCAGCTTTACGAAGCGAAACGGTCCGGGGTACTGAAACTGCACGGCTACAGCACCTTGAGGATCTGGTTCCAGGTTTCCGGATCCCTCGTAACCCTCACGATGGCATTGTCCGGGGCCGTCATAGTCGTGGCATGCCTCTTGGTCCCCGGCAGCACACCACTCTTCCTCGCAGCCGTAACCCTCAGCATTACCAAACTCGCCGGGATCGCAGTGCTGGCCTCGTTATTGACATGCATCTACATCCGAAGGTTGGAGGTCTCTTCTGCCATCAAGAACTGGAAGGAAACAGGGCTCCTTTTCGTTACGAGCACCGTCCTCAAAGCCGCCTTCACTATGCTGCTGGTCGTGACCGCGGCCGGCTTGTGGACCCAATACACCCAGATCCAACAGCAAAGCACCCTTCTCGGTCACTGGCAGTCGACCTCAAAATACGGCATCTACTACCCCACCAGTGTCGGAAATGACCTCATCGATCTCCAAACCGGCCGCTCTGGCCCCACTGAAGCCCAGGTCTATGGCCTCTATTCACCCTTGAACGCGATGGGCTCAGTGTTCATCGACTCCACGAATTTCGAACTGACGGCCTTGGCCAACCCGGTGGAGCCAGGCGGTTTCCGCTCCATGCTTGTCAACCCCAACTACCTCAACGAGTTCCCCATCAGGGCCGCCGACGGGAACCGCACATCAGTGCAGGAGAACGACACCGACTGGGTGGTGTTGGTCCCGGAGTCCTACAGCGACCGCGGCGACGAAATCCTGTCCTACTTCACGGCATCGCGCACCGGAGGCCCTAACCGGCAAGGGGTGGCGCAAGCCGAAAAGGTCGTCTTCGGGCGGGATGTTCCCCCTGCAGTCCAGTCCCAAAAAGTACGTATCGTCTGGACAGCCAACAACCAACGTGTCTTCAGCTTCAACCCCGCAGTTGCCCCAGATGACGGGAATGTCGTCATGGACCCCATCATTCAAGTCATGACCACAGCAAACAGCGCAGGAATCGACCGCAGCAACATGATCACCGGCGCTGCAGGGACGGGTCTGAAGATCAGGCTCAAGGACGCCAGCACCTCCGACACCCAGGCTGAACTCAGCCCCCTGCTCAAAGATCTGAAGCTCGACGACAATCTCCTGCACATGGTCACCATGAACGAATACGCACTCGGCCAAGTGGAATACCTGCAGCAAGGAATCAGGAACATCGCCATCACGGCCGCAGGACTGCTCCTGACAATGCTTGCCCTGGCGTTGCAGTGCCTCACGCTGACCTTCGAGCGGTTTTCCCGCCGCATCGTCGTGCGGCGGCTGTTCGGAATGCCTTTCATCAGTCGCTACCAGGAGTTCCTCACAGTCTTCGCACTTGTCTGGGGAATCCAACTGGCCGGCGCCCTGCTGCTTAATGCCGCCGGCGTCTCCCCCTTCGCCACCGCTACAGCCTCAGGGACGGCCAGCGGCTCCGTCGTAATGGCCACCGCTGGCACCATCCTGGCGCTGGAACTGGTCTTCTCAGCCCTTGCTCTGGCCTTCATCGAGAACAAACGAACAACCGACGTACTGAAAGGCGAGTTCTAGTGAATAACGAACCGATATGCGAGCTGACGAACGTAAGCAAATCCTTCCGTGGTCGGAAGGTCGTCAACAGCCTGAGCCTCACGGTCGGGCGGGGCGAGATGATCGCACTCACTGGCAAAAGCGGTACGGGCAAGTCCACGGTGTTGAACATGATCGGACTACTGGATTCGTTCGACTCCGGAGCCGTTTCGCTATTCGGCGGGCCCGCACCAAGAGTCAAATCCAAACAGGCGGAGAAACTCCTGCGGCACCGGCTCGGCTATCTGTTTCAGAACTACGCACTGATCGATGGTGAAACCGCAGATTACAACCTGAGGGTTGCCCAGAAGTACGCACGGACTCCCCGCAGCGAGCGCGCCGACGTTCGCTCGGCCTCCCTTCACCGCACAGGACTGGAAGGTTTTGCCGACCGCAAGGTCTACGAACTCTCGGGCGGGGAGCAGCAAAGGCTCGCGCTGGCACGGCTCATGCTCAAACCCTGCGAGCTCGTACTCGCCGACGAACCTACCGGTTCCCTGGATGCCGAGAACAGGGACCACATCCTGGACATCCTGAACAGCATGCGGAACTACGGAAAAACCATCGTCATCGTCACACACGACAGCGTTGTCGCCAACGCGTGCGACCGCATCGTCAGCCTTGAAGACACCGCTGGAACCAAGCCCATTCAGCAACCAGCTCACGACATCGTCTGAGGTGCCGATACTGTTCGCCAAGTCCCCCACCGACCATCTGGCGGATCTGCCCAAGAAGCTGCTCGCCGCCCGTGGCAACCGAGTCGCTTTCGTCGACCTTTCGCTGTTGGATGACGAAGGGTACGTCCATAACCAGCACCCTCTGCAATGGATTGTCAGCGAAGCTCAGAAGCTGGGCTTGCTGCTGATCCCGCTCGTCAGTCCCGAGAGCTCTCCCGCTCTCCTGGATGCCGCAAAAGCGCTCCACACCGCCAATAGTCGCGGTATAGGCATCCGCCTGACAACCAACGACTGGCCCGGGATCAACGCGGCGGAATCCACGAGGCTTATGGCTGCGGTGGGCGTCACCCACAGGGATGTTGACCTGTTCCTGGATTTCGAGGCCAAAGTCGATGCGCTGGTTGTCGCGGCAGTTCAGAACGAAATGCATGCAGCGCCGTCTGTTGGCTGGCGTCCCATTACGACCGGCGGCCATTCCTGGCCGAAGGACCTGCCGACCGGTCAGGGTGCGTTCGTTCTCCCCCGAGCAGAGCTGGACCAGTACACCACCAGCTATCGCGGACTGAAAGGCACCGGCACACGGTTGCCGGACTTCTTTGACTACTTGGTCGCCAACCCCGAAGCCATCTTGCACATCGACCCCAAACTGCTGACCATCAGCGCCACGTTCCGGTGCACCGCTGAGCCCAGCTGGGTTTTCGTCCGCGGCGGGCTCTACAAGGCATCAGGTGGCAAAGGCAAGGGCGGCGCATCCGTTGCCTCGGCGCTGAAGACCCTCATCAAGCACCCGCTGTACGGGACCCCGATCCGGACCAAGACCGAAACCTGGATCGAGGCTGCCGCGTCCGGAGGACCGTCAGGCAACCCCATGACGTGGCGTCGGAGCAAAGCCAGGACGGCGGAGCCCAGGGCCACGTTTGTCGTGCGAAACAAAGGTGGCGTCTACTCCGCGCCCGGCAAATGAATGCCGGGCGCCCAGGGCACAAGAGGCTTGAACTCTCCCTGATTGACCCAAGTCAGCCGCCCAGAAGAGAGCCTGAGAGATGTAGATCAATTTGGAAGAACTTCCAACAAGGAATCGGCGGGATCTAGCGGAGGCACGTGGCTGCGAGCCAGGTCATCGCGGCCTCCCTAATTGGAAGTTTGTGGCCCCGGTTCCCTAAGTTCTTTCCGAATCGGTCAGGTGCAGTTCCGACGCGAAAAACACGCCGCCTATGCTGTGCAGGTTGTTGTGATCGCTTCAGGGACGCATTGAAGAAAGTGCATAACTTGGATGCTCCAGGTGATCAATATGAATCCCATTCCGGCCTCGTTGGTGACCTCGGCTTCCTTGCCCATCGGAGCCGCATCTGTGCTGTAAATACAAAGGCTAATGACTAGACGGGCCTCCGGCAGACCTGTCGGCTTGGCGAAAAGTGACTGAATACTGGGTCGTCCGTCAGGGCGCCGGCGGCATCAACGCAGCGGAAATGATCGAGGCCGGGTACGTAGGTGTTGAATTCGTCGGCATATACGACATCAGGGCACAGCTCGGCGCCGGGCCTGAAGCTTTCCGTGCGACGATGACCAGCATCTACCAGGAGATCAATCCGGGTATGCCGCGAAGTACAGCCTCACTCTGCATGGGCAATCTGCACGCGGCCTGCGAGGCCATCGCCGAGGGCGACATAGTCCTGGCTCCAAAGCCGGGCCGGGCCTACGAGTACGGCAGGGTCAGCGGCGGCTACGAATACCTCCCGGGGACAGACCTGCCCCACCGTCGCCGCGTCGACTGGCAGGGATCCTTCAGCCGCGATGACATGAGCCCCGCTCTCGCCTCGTCAACGAGGTCTCAGATGACGGTGTTCCAGCTGGCCGCCCACAAGGTCGAACTCGCCCAGCTGACCAACCGGGCCGACTCATCCCAGCCCACCGTTGAGGCGCTCGAATCCGAGGTTGAAGAACAGCTCGCGTTCCAAATGGAAAAGCAGCTCGAAGACTTCCTGGTGCACAACTGGCGCAACACCCCTCTGGGCCGGGAGTACGACATATACGAAGTTGACGGCATCGGGGGCCAGCAGTTCCCGACCGACACCGGTCCGCTCGACATCCTCTCTACCAGCAAGGACCGGACCCGGCTGCTCGTCATCGAGCTGAAGCGCGGACGCGCGAGCGACGTCGTAGTCGGACAGACTCAGCGATACATGGGCTTCGTCCAGGACGTCTTGCTTGAACAGGGCCAGAGTGTCGAGGGTCTGATCATCGCCCAGGAGGACGACAAGAAGATCCGCCGCGCGCTCTCAATCGCCCAGAACATCAGGTTCATGCGCTGCAGGGTCGAGTTCCATCTGGAATCCTAAGACCTGATCCGCGCTGTTCAGGCACTCGGAATCGACATCCAGACCCCTGACGGCCGTCCCGCGACATTCATCGCCTCGGCTACCCCTGGGACCGGCCATGGTAACCTTCGCGGAACTCTTACGAAGAAATCAGCCGTTTTGTTCGGAGGTGTGGAACTCGGCAGGAGGGTTGCGAGTCTCCCCCATCCCCCAGGCAACGATGTCAAGAGCCCGTAATGGGAGGATTGTCGGGGCCGTGGCAAGGCTCGCCAGGTGCTGCCATTGTTCGATTTGAGTTGTAAGGTCCTCCTGGACGGCTTCGATCCATACTTTTGCATAGCCTTCCCAGCTTCTTCCCGGGACAAAGGACACTCTGGTCGGCGTGCCCGCTTCGAAGTAGACGCGCTTGATGTTCTTGTCGTAAAGGGGAATGAGTCCGGGGCGCTTTCGATGCAAGACTTTGGAAAGCTTGGTTAGCCCCACCTGCGGAGTCTCAACGGTGTCAAGCACCCCGAAGAGGTTTGCTATCGCAGCAATTGTTTTCTTGTCGGCCCCAATGAGAGAGTGCGAAGTCCCGAGTTTTTCTAGTCGTCTATTCAACTCGGGCAAAAGCTTGTGCAAGGTGTAGTAAGAGGTAATCGGCTTCTGATGAGCGTTCAGGAGCGAAGTGGCCAGCAAGTCCTGCTCCCCGAGTAGCCGCGAGGGGCTGCCCGGATAGCCGTCGTATGCCGGGTAGGACCATCGACCCGAATTGGTCTGCACGTACCGAGCCATCCACTTCTCGGCTTTGCTTGTCTTCACTTCGAGACCGCCCACGGTCAACATTTCGCTCATGCGGAAACTCTAAAATACAATGCGAAATGTGACCGCATTTGATGTCGCCCACATCGATCGGGCAGTTGACGAATCCCTGGCGGCCCTGAAAGTCTGTCAGGCTTCCACGTCGCTATGGCTGAAGGACTTTCCCCGCAATTCCTGCGACCTCGCATCCTTCGTCATAGGCCACGTCCTGCTTGACCGCGACCTGGGCGACTGGACATATGTGAATGGTGCGGCCTCACCGGAGGTCATCCCGAGATCGTGGTTGGGGCCTGCAGGCCACACTTGGCTTGAATTGCGAAGTGGCCCCGCGACACTGTTCTTCATCGATGTCACAGTCAGGCAGTTCAAGCTCTTCGAATTCGCGCCGCTTTCAGGCGTTGGTCACAATTCTGCCGCAGGCACTTTCGTCAATGAGAGGAAAGAGGATCCTGTCAGCAGGATTCCCATCTGGCGGACCTACCCCGTTTATCACGCCGCATTGGCTGAAGTGCGGGCAACGCTCCTTGCAAGGTGATGAATCAGCGTATCCTGCTCTGTGAGATTCCACGAAGTTTCGCTGTGGCCTCTAGTTGAAGCAGGCCTTGACCCGATAGCGCTATGGTCGGCTGCGCTGAACCGCTCGCCCTTGCTGCACAAAGCGGCGAAGAAGATTCTAGACCCACCTCCCGAATCAGGGACGCCATTCAGTGAAACGGGGCCACGAAGGGTGCGCGCCCCGGCGATGCCAATGTTCCAGCCGGACGAGTACATCAGGCCACTGCCAACTGCTTTGAAGGGCCAACCGGATCCGTCCTTTGCGACGCTGGCGGGATTACAGCTTCTACTGCCGTCTGGGGTTGAATTGAGGTGACCTTACCGGCAGGGGGACATTGAGCTGACAGCCGATGCTCAGCCCCTCGCAAACGTATATGGCGATGTTCCAATCGTGGCGGAAGGGAAGGAGGTGGGGCAGGCTGGAATGTCGTTTCCCCAGCGCTACGAGCACGACGCTATCCGTGGTCGGCTGATCAACGGACTGCACATCGTGCTTGTTGAATCGGTTGTAGAAATTTGGTTCCCCGAAAGGGCAGTGATTCATTCGCGCGCCGCGCTAATCGGCACGCATCCCATACCCGATGACGCCCCCTTGTTGACCGATGTTGAGGTTCAAGTGGAAGGACTGGATGCGGTTAGTTCGGAAGGGCCGCTGAAGACTTTCCAGTTACCCACCGCTGTCATGAATGAAACGCGGTATTTGGATTGGTCGTACGGCGCAGTCGGAAACCCCGAGAGTACCAGCACTTGGGAAGATGCCGAGGCCGAGGTTGAGCTTCGCTTCCACAACTCGATGTCGGCCCCCGAACCCTACTTCTTTCGCGTAGCCTTCAGCCCAGTAGTACTCATCCGGTTCACCGCACCGCTTGCTTTCGTGTCAGTTTTCACCGACTGGATTGAACCGCTTCGGCGAATCGTTGCATTATCAACCGGGCGGCAGGGGAAAATAACCTACCTCGCAGTCGGGGTCGCTGGAGGGCAACCTGCAGACGAGCCCAAGTCCGGATTCCAGGTCTACGGCACAGCGATCCACCAAATGCCGTACTCGTCACGCGGAGATGATGTTAGAAAAACGAAAGTCGCTTTCCGCCTCTCGACGACGGGGCTCTCACTCTTGGGCCTTCTCCGACGCTGGCAAGAACTCGACAGTCATCATCATCCTCTGCTGGAGTCTTACGGATCCATGATGTTCGCACCACTTCAACACCCTCGTTCGCGGTTTCTGGTACTTATACAAGCCATCGAAGGACTCCACGGAGCCGAAAATGAGGCTGAATGGGCTGGACGAGTTGAAAGGCATCAGAAATTGCGCGACGAGGTCCTTGTGGAGGGCTCTGGCGTCCTCTGTCAGAAATCCATCAAGTTCTTAAAGTCTTTTTTGATGAAGCAGCCAATCTCAGGTCTCGACGAAAGACTGAAGGCTGTGCTTGAAAGCGTCCCGATTGATGTCAGGCCTCAACTTGAGCAGACCCCAGTTGTCAGGATGGTCCGGGATAGTTGTCCAAAAGATCCAGGTCTGTTGGGCGCCTTGCGAACAATACGCAATGACCTGGCGCATGGAAACCGCGGATACGACGCCGACGATCTTCATGCAATTGTTCGGGTACTTGAGGGCGTCGTCTGGGCTCATTTGCTCCGAGTCTTAGGTTGCCCTGTTGATGCCCAAAAGGACGTGCAAGGGAGATTGTGAATTATGCCTTGTCAGGGGAATAGTGGCCCAATTTGGGATTCGCAGTGGGGTTCTACGCGTCGGACCGCAGCGTCCATGGCCGGAACCGGCCCGATCGCCCGGGCTACGACCGCATGACCAAGGTCCTCCGCGGCGAGGCACTCATACGACTAGAGGATATTTCGGACTCAGAACGACTCCCTGGACATATTTATGGTCCTCGTCCTTAAAGGGCAAACCTCGACTCGAAGACCTCGTTCGGACGCATCTGCAGAATGCGGTAAAGACTAGGGTGGACCGCAAAACTTGGTCGTCGACGCTGAATCCGCTGCGTGCGACCCAGCCTCCACAACTTCAACGGTTGCACCGGCACGAATTCACCGTTCCCTCTACGGACAGGATCAGAGCATGGCCACCCCTTTTACCCGCATCCATCAACATCTCGGCATCGCGCCGGGGCCACTCACCTTTGAACAGGTATGTGAAGCCGCAGAGGGAGGTCTGGAAGAGGCCGAGAACCTCGACTGGAAACGCCAGCTGCCTTCTAAACCGGGCGCCGGCGAATGGAGCGAATTCGTCAAGGATGTGGTGGCCATGGCCAACACCGCCGGTGGCCTACTCGTATACGGAATAACCGACGACGGCGAGCTTGTTGGCGTCGAAGAGCGGGCTGTGGCTCCGGCAAATATCAGATCTCTAACTCAACAGTTGAACAACCGGGTGCGACCTTATGTTGACGGGGTGACGTTTTACGAGCTTAAAGAGTCGGACGGTGAAAGACTACTTCTCATAGTCGACGTTCCCGCCAGCGAGGTGGCTCCGCACTTCATCTATGGAACGGCCGAAAAAGAGAAGAATCAGCGTACGGCTGTGATTCCCGAGAGGATCGGCTCCGACACGATGTGGATGGAGGAACACCAGGTTGCTCACGCCTACCGGGAACGTTTCGGACGCCACGAAGGCTTCTCGAACAGACTTGAGGAGATGCTAGAGTTCGTCACAGATCAGTGCTTTAGGGAAGATCAAGCGCGCGCGTGGCTGGTGATGGCCGCGGCGCCCGCCCGAAAACTCCGTGGCCAGCCCATTATGGACAGGCATAAGGCAACAGATCTGGCGACCGCAGCCCTTAGATCCGGCCTGACTATTCAGAATACGCTCAATCCGTCGGTCGAAGTGCTCAGGTCCTTAGAGTCGGCGGGAAACAATCCAAGGTGCGGGTACAGGCGGTGGGTGATGAGCAATTTCCAAAGCACCGCAGACCAAAATAGCCTCCGGCCGGTTTACCTGGAACAGCACTTCGACGGCTCCTGTGCTTTGGCCGTGGACCTGTCCTGGAAGCTGGCTGAGGCTTCCAAGCCCGACGGTATCTACTTCGCAGCCAACGCTGTCGATGCCGCGGCGGCCGACTTCGTCGGGCTAGTCGGGGCGCTCAGCACCTTCCTTATGAATAACAGCGCTGTTGAAATCAGGGCACGCATGGTCGGACCGACCGCAACAGACAGAAAATTCTCCCCTGTCTGGCGAAACCCGAACGGGGTCACCGGTGAGCCAGACTGGAGCAGAAGGATTCGCCTCACCCAGCTAGCCTCCGTGACGGTCCCTCATCCGGAATAACAGGGTGTGCTAGCCACAGCCGCCTGGGAGGTAGCGTCGGCAATCCTCAATCAGTTCGGACTGGAATCGAGCCTGCCTCGGCCAAGCGCGACGGGTGAGGGGCTGTAGCCAGACCTCCTTGCGACTGACTTGCTTCGTTGGGCACGCTTACCGCTAAGCAGTTGGACGCGTAGCCGTCCCAGATCAGTGTGAGGGGATCCGTTCCTTCTGCGAGCCGGTCAGTGAAGTTTAGTGCCTCGGCCAGGGCAAGGAAGCTCCCCAGCCGGACGCCCGGGATCTCCGCGCTCAATGCCACGCAATGGAAGCATGGAGACGTTGGCCCTCTCCGCTGCCGTTTCGTGACTTAGACCTAAGACGATTCGCCATTGGCGCAGACGCTCGCCCCCGAAAGTCCACTCACCGCGTAGTACTCGGTCGAAGGAGCGGACCGAGTATTACGCCACCACAGATGGACCTTCCAATACCGAAACGCGATCAAGCACTGCATCCTCCTTCCTACTCACCGTCCCACGCCCGCAGGTGGTTCTTCATCGTCTTAGGTATGGCCCTCATACCCGGCGGGCATCTGGTGCATCCACCCGCCCGGCGTCGGTTCGATACCGTGACGTATTGGGTGTGGCCGGCGGGGCAGGTCCAATAATGTTTAGCGTTCCCCGGTACCATTTCATCAGGCTGGCGTTCGTTGAGGTCGTAATCCCAGTCACGGACCAGCCGCGGCTCTCTTGTAGCAAGATCGGAGACGCCGGGGACCAAAATTCTTCCTGTTTCAACACGGCACGTGAGTATGGGATATTTGCAGCGGGAGATCACGCTCGCCGGGAACTCGTGGCCATTTGGGCATACCCACCAGACCACCTTCGTTGAGCCTGGCTTCACCTGGTCCGGTCTAAGTGTTCCGTTTCGGTCGTAGTTCCACTGTGTTGCGACGTCAGGGCGCAGTGTAGCGAGATCGTTGATACCTGGCAGCAGAATGTAGCCCCGGCAAATCTGGCAGCGTCCCCCAGAGGCGACGAGACTTGCCGGTGTCCGCACAAACGGGTGCCCCCGGGGGCAGCGCCAGACTATCCGGTCCCTCGAGTTGCCGGGGCTGAGCTCCCTAGGTGACTTCTCGTTGCCGGCATCCGGGTCCCAAAGCAATGCAAGCCGCGGGTGTGTGCTGGCGAGGTCGTTAGTACCTGGGAGTAGCTTCCGAAACCCGCAGTGAGGGCAGCCGCTTCCAAGCCGGGCGCGGTTGGAAAAAATCGCGTCATAATGGTGGTTCTGCGGGCATACCCAGTGTCCCATCTGGCCGCTGCCCGGACCCACCGTCCATGGCGACGGCCCTGGACCTGCTTCGCGGTCCCACTCGTCGACAAGCCAAGGCATCTTGTCGGCGAGGGAGTTGTATCCCGGGATGATTGTTCGACCTGAGCAGATCGAGCAAGAGGACTGATATAGGCCATGCCAGTGGTCCTTGTGCGGGCGCCGTCGCTGCACGTGTCCCTCCGGGCACATGTAGAGAGGACCTGGTTCTATCTGACGGTAGCGGTCATCCCACCACTGGTCGTCTCTTCGCCCGCTTGTGCGAACGCAGTCCAAATAGCTACGGAAAGGTTGAAGCGGGCCTCTGGTGCGGGATTCGGGTTGGATAGGATCGACGAGGGGTAACGGCTCTTCTGCGTTCAACTCCCCTTCCCAGCGATACCGGGCCGCCGCCGCCGTCCATCTGAGCATCAGCCATGCTTGGTCGGTTCCGGCGTCTGCGGACGGATTGGAAGCCTGCTCCATCCTGTGGGCGACGACGTCGTAGGCGGAGCCGTACGGCCGGTGCGCGTCGCAAACAGCACGAACGGCCTCAGCGTTCGTGACTGTTTCGAGGATCGCTGCCGCTGTGGGCAGGTATCCCGGCACAATCATGCCGTCCGATTTGTGCCCGACCGCGGATGCCGCCCGTCGAAAAGCTTCGTTGACGATAAGGGGGTTTGCGCCACTTAGGAGTATCCTCGCGGCCGCCTTGGCGATCTCACCATCGACAGGTTGGGAGTGTGTTGGCGCGGGCTGCGTCATTACCCAAAACAGCTGGCGGGACTTGCCCATCGTCGGTCCGGTCCACGTCTGGTGAAGGGGACACACAAGTTGTGCGGCTTCGGGGTGAATTGCGATGACCTCTCCTGCTGTGCAAAAGAGGCATGCATGCCATGCAGTTCTCATCGGGCGTCCGAGTAAGGCAAGCTGGTCGGCCCGGCTTCCTGCCAATTCGCGGCAAAGCACGAGGACTGCCTGCTCAGCGACATCGTTATCGACATGGCCGCCAGTCGGGAGGCCTTCGCCCTGTAGGTATTTCGCCACGGCAAGACGCCAGAGGTGGCCTGCAGGGGCGGCAGTGGCTGCGTCAATTCGAGAAGCGTAACTGGGGACAGTTTCCCCCGGGACCGGTTCTGGCACCAATAGGAGGGGCAGCCGGCCGGCCTGGTCAGGCCGCATGGCGCTCCTTCCGATCAGCGCGACGGCGACCGGCCTCCTCGCGGGTTGCGTCCTTGAAGCGGTTCTCTTCGGTGATCTCTGCGGCTTTGCGTTGTGCCAGGCCACTGGTGATGACTTCCCTTTTCGGGTCGTCTGCGTCGATGAGGTCGAGAGTTACGCGGCTAAGGATTGAGTTCAGATTGCCGATGCGTCCTTTGGCGAGATCAAAAAGCTCAGCTGCCAAAGCAATCCGGCCCGGTTGATTGTCGCCAAAGAGGGGTAACTCATCAATGAGGCCCTTGACAAGTTTTCGCCACGCTACCGAGCGCCTCGTCTCATACGAGGCCATCTCGGCTGACCGGTAGCGCTCGTAGATTTGAGCTCCTTCCCGGTCGATAAGCAGATTGGTTTTTTCAAGCGCGATGCCGGCCAGGAGGATGGGACAATCGATGTCATCTCCTAGCCGCCGGATGGCTGCGCTGACCTTCCGCGAGTGCGCGCCGCCGTATTTGAGGTTGTGAACGTCGTCGATGACAAGCAGCTCGGTGCGGCACCGATTGACGGCGTGCTGGACCATGTGCTCCAGCGTTGCCTCGGTCTCGCGCTTTCCGATCGGAAGGCCGTAGAACTCGGCGAGCATCCGGTAAAGTCCAAGCGGTGTTCCCGTTGAGGGAAGGTTCACGTAGGCCACAGGGACCTCACCACGATGTACGCAGTCGGGATCGTCACGAAGGCGTTGCGTCAGTAAGTCCAGCATGAGGATGCGAGCCACGGTCGTCTTGCCCGTGTAGGAGTCTGCGGACACGAGGACCCCGTGTCCGCCGCCACTGGCATATTGGTGTTCCCGCATGACCCGGACAACCACGGCTTGCACGTTCAGGTAGGAGTCGTTCCTGACCATGATGCCCCTGGTGACAACCTTGCGGCGGGTGTCGTTGTAGGTGCTGCGCTCCTGCGGCCCCATGGCCCGATACTCCGCGGTGCTCACCATATGCATCCCGGTTCCCAGGTCCAGCAGCTCCTCGATGAAGCCCTTGTGATACTTAAGGTCCCGGCCGCTGCGCACGCGAAGAGGGTATTCGATCACCTGCTCGCCCCGTTCACACCCTCGAATCCTTCCAGGTCATCTTCATCGTCGGACTCGTCGTTTCCTTCGTCAGGGGTCTCAGACACATACCCCTCCGGACCTAGGACGGTGTCAATATTCGGATGGATCCCCCGCTGCAGGCCCTGGATCTCACGTTCGGTGTCCATTTCGGCCTGCTTCTTGCGCTGGCGCCTCAGCTCCTGCAGGGCCACTTCGATGAAGCTCATGGTCGTCTCAGAGGAGGTGAACGCCGGATCCACGCGACCGTCATCGAGGATTTGGAGGGCCAACGTGCGAATTTCGCTATTGAATGGAATGTCCAGCCGGTCTTCCTTCCATTCGCAATCGATGTAGTTTCCGGTATCGGGGTCATAGACCCATACCATTCGGGGGTCTGCAGGCATGTAATGAACTTCCCACTGTCCGTCCAGTGTTGTGCCGGACGTCCGCCTCCGGAGCACGCCCAATTCCGGGGCGTCGTACATCCGGTATTCGATCTGGATGCCGTCGTTCTGGATGGTGCGGGAAAGCATCGGCAGAAGCCCAATGCGGTCGTTCCTGCTCAGGGGTTTTGGGATGAACCCGACGTAGGGAGACATGGCTTCGTACTCGGCGATCGGGCTGAGCAGCGGGCCGCCGCCCAGACGCGGGTCGCGCAGACCTTCAGTCGGGGTGTTGTGCCAGCCGTGCACGAGCCACCGGTCCAGCAGCCACGAGAACTCCCACAACGTGAGAAGCTCGCTTCTCTTCCACTTTCGTTTGCCCCTGCTCGACACCGAACCGCCGGTGAACCCGGGCAGTTTCGCCAAAAACTTCTTCTTGATCGTCCCGAACAAGTTCTCGGCTATAGCCTTGTCGGTCGGGGTGTAGGGCGCCGATCTGACGATGGTGAAGCCGATCATCCGCCCGGCCCCGTCGACCGTCCGGGACCGGTAATCCCTCGCGTTGTCGGTCATGATCAGCCTGGGCCGGAACAACGGAACCATCGCATCGAATCGCTCCCGTTCCGCCGGGTCAAACATCTCGATCCAGGGCAGGTCCCTGCGCTTCATCTCCCAGAGATTCTTCAGTTCCAGCGGCACATCAAAACGCGGGCGGGGCGTCATCGACTGGGCGATCATGAACGCCAGATCCGCCCCACAGATCTTCTTGGCGAGAGCGAACGCAGCGACACAGTGGGTCGCCCTGTCACTCATCATGGCGGCATCAGGTCGTCTTTCCGAGCCGTCCGGGAAGATCAGCAAGATGTCGAACAGTGTGGAATCGACCTGCATCTCCGAGCCCGGCAGCAGCGCCGGTCGCGTCCGGAAGACCCTGTCGGGAACATTCGCGGCCGAGTCGGCGTTTCCGGCGTCGCCGTCCAGGTACATGCCCTTGGAGAGCTCCTTCAGAATCCGGCGAAGCCTGCGGTCTCCCGGAACGCTGAACGTCCGTTTTGGATAGTTCTCTTCGATGCGCATCTTGACTATGGCCACCCGCTGGTCCCTGGTCACCCGGGGGGCATGGACACGCTCTCGGTTGACCGTCGCACAGGTCTCCAACACTTCGGGCGCGACATTGTCCGTGACCCGGTAATTGCGGGTTCTCCGGCCGTCAAGCAGGGATGCCGGGCCGTCCTGCAGGTAGGCTGTCGCGAGGCGGAATAAAGCCGAACGGGACATGGCCAGCTTCTTCGCGAACTCAGGATCGCGGTCCTTCAATTGCTCGCCAAGGGCTCTGAGCTCGGCTTCCTTGAGTCCGGCTCTGGACCACTGTGAAGAGCCCGGTCCATAACCTTCCCGGTAATCACTGGCGCCATAAGCCCGGCCAAGCGCGACCTCCTCGATATCTGCCTGCCTACGATCGACATCCTTTAAGAGCTCCGCTTGACGCTCGGCGGTCTTCCCCGTGCGGGCTGCTTCGGACTCGGCGGTGTTCAGTTGGGCTATCCGCCGCACGAGCCGGTCCTCCGCGGGATTCTCCTCGGCCACTCTGGCAACCGACGCAGTCACGTGTTCTCCGGTGTCAACGTCCAACAGGCCCAGCAGGGAGACGCCAAAGTGCGTGATCTCCCACTGCCGCTTTAGGTAGGTCACCGTGTCTCCGGCCTGGAATACGTTCCTTATCATTTCCTCACCTGCTAGGCCACTGTAATCGGTACGAAACGGAGGAATCCGCCGGACAAGCGGGGCGGCCTTCGGCCCGCTGGCCACTACTATCCACGCCCAGCAGACCGCTGAACTATGGCTCTCCCCGACTCCGCCGTCGCCGCGTTGGATGGTCTGCTCCGGACGCGACCCACGCCGGCCTCATTCGTCTCCCCGAGATCCGGCTGGGCGAGCTTGGCAAAAGAAACAGTCAGGCGCTCCCCGCCGTCGAGGTCCACGAGGCCAAGGAAAGATCCGCATATGGCAGTGATCTCCCACTGACGCCCCATGTAGTTCACACTGTCTCCGAGGCGAAGAGTCTTCATTGCCCGCCCCCTACCCCCGCAATGACCATGAGTCCGGAGTAGAAGGGCCCGGGCTCGGCAGGGACGACCTGCCGGTGGAACAACATGTTTGACAGCAGGGCATAGCCGACCCCCAGTTCTATCCGCGGATCCAGCACGCGCGCGGCTTCCTCCATCGTGTGCGGCACAGCCAAGAATGCAATAACGTCCCGAGCCATGGCCCGGTCAGGGACATACTCCTTGTAACGGAACGCGCACATCCACTCCAGGTTCGCCGCTTGCCACCCCCGGAAGCCGTGCATCACGCGGTACCCCCACCCCTGGGTCTTACAGGCCTCCTCCGTCAAGACCGCGGCGTGCACGAACTCTTTTTTCGTGGCAAACTCTTCAGGCTTGACGTCGACGATCACTGTGCTCCCGTCCCGCAGCCTTACGGCAAAGTCAGGATAGTGGAGCGTTCCGCCCGAGAACACGATTCCAAACGGCTGCGCAGCGATCCCGTCCACGTTGCCCTCGTGGTCCAGCTCCATGAGGCAAACGAGCTCCGTCAACGACTCGAACATGATCATCCGATGATCGCCACCAAACGGGTAGCTGCCCTCATAGTTGCGGCGGAACTTGTACGCGTTGCTGCGGCGGCACGGGCGGAAACCGGTCGGGTCGAGGTCGCGGACTGGACCGTCCAGGAACCACCAACGTCGCCTCCCGTCAGGTCCGAGTGCCAGCAACAGCGGATAAGGACTTGAATTCCCCACGTCACGAAATGGATTCTCCTTCAAGGCTGCCATGGTCATCACTCACATTCAGGAGAACCTGCGACCCTACAGCCGGGGCCTTTCGGTCCTCCGGTCTTTACAGGTCGGAAACGGTCGGCCACATCCACGTAACTTTCCCACCCGAAGTGAGGCGCTCTTCCGCACTGTCCTCGTGCATCCAATTCCGAGTGTCGAAAGGTAGTTCCAGCCCAAAAATGGCGAATCCAGAGGTCGACTAGAGATGTCAGCTCATCGACGGTCAGCAGAATGTCGTTGCCAGAGGCAGCGCTAACAATCGTTCGTCCTGGTTCGGTCAGCTTCTGCATGAATTGTTCAATCGGGCTTGCGGCAGGTTCCTCGACTGCGTTGTCGACTGGTGATCCGGCCGGCGTCGTCAAGGCATCATCCCGGGCCTGCTGGTAGCGGGTCTTACGCCCTTGAAGCCGGCCGCGGAAAAGGAAGGTCAGGAACCTGGCACCGGTGCAGACTTCGAAGTTCCCCTCCTCAACGCGCCTCAGCCGGCCCGTTCGGTGCAGGTACTCCCCCATCGATAGACCGGGGTCCGCAAGTTCGACCTCTTCAGCGATATTTGCGTGACCATCAGAAGTCGCTCGACCAAAATCGTTGGTGCCACGGCCCGGCGCTCCCGCCTCCGCACCTCGGCCAACACGCCATGCTGCGAACTGGAAGTATTCCGACCCACCTAGGTCAAACGAAAGCAACGCCTTTCTCCAACGCGCCGCTTCCTCCCGACCCAGAAGCCCATGACAGGCATCCAACGTAACGTCGGAGCGGTTCGGGTGGCCGAAACTTCTCCCTAAAACGATCCGACAGGGCTTGGGGTATTCCGCAAACTTTCCATGTGTGAGGGAACCTGTCCGGTCCCGGGGACCCCATGTGCCGACTCGGCCATTTTGTACATGATTGCCGGACTCAGTTCCGGCTCTTTCCCGCTTGCTCGCCATCAGCGCGACCAGTCTTCAAAAGCAGTTTCTCCGCGATCACAACGACCTGGGAGGAAGCCACCCGATCCGACCCACTATGTACGATCCAGGATTGACGATACAAAGACTCTCTCGGGCCTAGCAGAGATCTGCCGCGACAGACGTCACCACTGGTCAGTTTGGAACCGGTTCACACTCACGGTCAGCTTCAAGTTCCATCATCCGCCGCTTCTATCCCGGCAACAAGCACTTTTTGACAAAAATTTTCTCTCTCGTGACACATAACACTACACACTTGACAGTTTAAGTCAATGGTGTAGTTGCCTCATCGACGTTGTCGGCGTCAGCACCCGGTACGGTGTGGACATCTACGCCGGGCATCGATGGCGTCCGGTGGGACAAAACCGAACAGTGCGACGCCAGCTGACAGCCTGAGAACCCAATCGGGCCGAGTGCTTCGGTCACTGGGTTCCCTGTGACCGAAGCGGATTGCCCCTTGCCCTCTTCCGCTCTCATTGGGCCGCAAGCGACTCGGGATCCCGCAAACCTCTAGGGAGAAGCCGACGCCGCACGACGCCAAGGAACTGCATCGAAAATGCTCGCCCAGGTAGTTGGCCCCAAGGAGTTCTCTTCCTGGCGTGTCAGCCGACGGTCAGCGTCAGTCACGGCCGGTAACCTGACATGACAACCCGTGACCTTCGGAACGCCGCAACGGTCGAAACCGAAGACTCCGACTGAACCTGCCGCCTATCTGTGAGTCCGCGCGTCCCCAAACCGCACCTGACCCGGTTCGATACAAAATTCGCGCGTACTGAAACATCCCTGAACGGTTAGACGAGAGTGCATCAGTCCTGAATCCGAGGTCCCTCCCCCTCAACTTCTAGGGACCGCGACGAAGCGCGCCCTGCCCTGTCCGGGAACACGGCGCATCGATGTGTCATGCTCGGGCGTGCCTCTCGAGGCCACCGCCGGTGGTCTCATCTACCTTGCTGGCCTTGCAAACGAGTGATGGTGAGGACCTCACTGGTATCACGCAGGGTCGCCGTGTGCCCGTCTCGGACGATGTCGAGCCAAAGCGCGCCGCGCTCCCCCAACCTAAGTCTGACGATGCCAAGCAACGGGATTTCTCTGCCGTCGTTGCGAAGTCTCGATGCTTCGAGGCCCTCGTAGGCGGGAACAGGAGTCTGGTTCGAAGCGAGGCGAAGGAGTGACCGCGGCGCATCAAGGTTGATTCGGTAAATCGACCCGGTGGACGTCCGAAACGCGTAAGCGCCCGAATCGTCGTTCGTGAGTTCATGGATCTCCATCATGCGGCCATGCTAGGACTCGCCCCCGACAATGCCAGGCAGCGATCAAGCAAGATCTGACGAGAGGTCATCCGCGCGGTCGCATGAGCGGCGGGTTAAGCACAACCTGCGTCGGTTGAGCCACAGAAGCACGGGCTGTCTGGGCGAGGCGGAAGAGCGAGGCCGGGCGGCCCGCATCACCGGTAGTCATCCGTCCGGTTTCTTCCAGGAAACCGGGCGTTCCGGTGGCTTTGCGGTGGAAATTCCGGGGATCCAGACGGGTGCCCCATACGGCCTCGTACACGGCGCGGAGCTGGGCGATGGTGAACTCCTCCCCGCAGAACGCGGCCGCGAGGGGCGAGTACTCCAGCTTTGATTTCGCGCGCTCCAGAGCGTCGGCGAGGATCCGCTCGTGGTCGAAGGCGAGTGTCAATTCCCCCTCGAGAATCTGGTTGACCGGGTACCAGGCGGCGTGCTCGGCGTCGCTCCCGGCGGAGAGGACGGGGAAGTTGGGCGCGAGCAGCAGATGGGCGACGGTGAGCACGTCCCCGCGCGGGTCCCGCCCCTGAGGACCATAACTCCCCAGTTGCTCCAAATGCCCAGGGATCCGCTCGACGCCGGTTTCCTCCGCCAGTTCCCGTCCCGCAGCAGTCACCAGGTCTTCACCGGCCAGCACGAACCCGCCCGGCAGGGCGAGTTCGCCGCCGAAGGGCTCGATAAGGCGGGTGATCAGCAGGACGTTCAGAACGTCCTCAGAGACGGTGAGGGCGACGACGTCGACGGTCACCGGGAAGCGCGCGGGCGCCGGGTAGGACTTGGGCATGGACCCATCCTAGATAGTTATCGTCACCTTGACAATAAATCGGCGGCAAGCCTATCGTTTGATTATCGTCAGATTGACGACAACAGTGAACGGTTAGGGGAATCCCATGGCCAGCATCAAGCGCTACCCGTGGATCAGCCACTTCCTGGGCAGCCCCACCGGCTACGTCGTCCACCTGCAGAAAGGCTCGGTCCGGCACCAGGGCGTGGGCCAGGCGTTCTGGTACCGGCCGGTGAACTCCGTGCTCAGCGAGGTCCCCGTGGACGACCAGGAACTGCCCACGCTCTTCCACGCCATCACCCGGGACCACCAGGACGTAAGTGTGCAGGCCAACGTGACCTACCGCTTCATCGACCCCGTGGCCGTGTCCGCCCGGCTCGACTTCGCCCTCCAACCCGCCGGCTCCGGGGCAGGCACGGTGCAGGCGACTGGGAAGGAGCAGGTCGCCACGATCATCGGCCAGCTGTGCCAGAGCCACGCCATCGACCAGATCGCCACCACGACCCTCGCCCAGGCCCTGGAGCGCGGCGTCAGCCAGCTCCGCAGCGTCCTCGCCGACGCACTCCGTGCCGACGCCCGGCTGGCGTCCACCGGCATCGAAATCCTCGGCGTGCAGGTCCTGGCCGTCCGGCCGGAGTCCGACGTCGAACGGGCACTGCAGACGCCCGTCCGGGAACAGCTCCAGGCCGAAGCAGACCGGGCCGTGTACGAACGCCGGGCCGTCGCCGTCGAGCGCGAACGGACCATCTCCGAAAATGAAATGGCCAGCCAGATCGAACTCGCCACCCGCCGCGAACACCTCGTCGCCCAGGAAGGCACCAACGCACGGCGCGAAGCCGAAGAGAAAGCCGCCGCAGGCCTCATCCAAGCCCAGGCCTCCGCCGAACGCCAAGGCATCAACGCCACCGCCGAAGCCAACCAGATCCGGCTCGTCGGCGAGGCGGCCGCGGCACGAGAGGCCGCCACCATGGAGGTATACCGGGGCATGGAACACACCACACTGATCGCACTGGCCCTACGCGAGGCAGCCGGGTCCCTCCCCAGCATCGGCAACCTCACCATCACGCCCGACCTGCTCAGCGGAGCCCTCGCCGGACTATTCCAGAACCCGGCCGGCAAAGCTGACCCCGCCGCGGCCGGGACGGTGGCCGGCACCACCGGCCGGCCCGGGAAGTAGGCTCCCGCCATGGCCACCCCCCGCCTCGTCATCGTCCACCGGCGCACCGAACTGCACGAACTCCTGGACCGGCACGCCACCCGCGGCCAAGCCGAATTCTTCCTCCGCACCAGAGGCCGCACCATCCAGGACGTCCAATACCACCACGACCGGACCAGCGAGGCCCTGGCAATAATCCGCGCCGCGGTCCCGGCCGAGTGGCGTCACGCCGACGTCGAACGGGCGGACCTCAGCCGCTTCCTGTTCACCGCAGAGGACGTCATCGCCGTCGTCGGCCAGGACGGACTCGTGGCCAACACGGCCAAATACCTCAACGGACAGCCCGTGCTCGGGATCAATCCCGAGCCGGGCATCAATCCAGGTGTCCTCGTCCGGCACAACCCCGCCGCGGCCGCCAAACTGCTACAGGATTCTGCTCTGGCCGGGCCCACGGAGCAGTTGCCCTGCCATGAACTGTCCACCGTGACGGCACGGCTCGACGACGGTCAGGAACTCTCAGGACTCAACGAGATCTTCATCGGGCACGCCTCGCACCAATCGGCCCGGTACCGGCTCACGGCCGCGGACGGGCAGACAGAACGGCAGTCCTCCTCGGGTCTCATCGTCTCCACCGGCACCGGCGCCACCGGCTGGTGCGCATCCATCGCCCTCGAACGCGGAGGACGCACGCTGCCCGCCCCGACGGATCCCCGGCTCGCGTGGTTCGTCCGGGAAGCCTGGCCCTCCCCGATCACCGGAGCCTCCCTGACCGAAGGTACCTTGGAGGCGGGCGAGACACTCAGGATCACCGTGGGCTCCGATCAACTCGTGGTGTTCGGGGACGGCATGGAAGAGGACCGCCTCACCGCCTCCTGGGGCCAGGAAATCACCGTCCACCTGGGCGAACGACCACTCCGGCTCGCGGCGTAAAGTAGCGCTACCGGGGGAAGCAAAACGGTGCACTTGTTGACCAGCCGGGATCGCCCCCGCCCGGAAAACCGGCCCTGAGGGAAGCTTTCGCTCGTCGGACAGGGGCCGGGAAGTGTAAAGGTACAAAAAGTATAAAGACGTATAAAAGGTCCAACAGGGACACGGGTGGATGGCCCATAAAGGCGGGCCGGCGACAGCTGACGTTGCCGCACCGGGATGCGGGCAACGAACCGTTCGCTCTAGGCCCGGATGGGCTGCTCGACGAGGCCACCTGCCACATTGACGTCGTCGGCCTAAGCGCCCGTTAAGGTGTGGACATCCAGGCCGGGCCCGGCAGCGATCCCCTTGAAGAACTCGAGATGCTGCAATGATCGAGAATCTCGGTAGCTTCAAAGTCGTGACGGGCGGGCAGTCCAAGGCCGTCGGCCCTGCCGTCAGGCGTACGCGGGGCCCACCCACACCGGCGCCGTCTAACTGGACTCACAGGCCGGGCGGGTTCAGCGTCCGATTCTGACAGCTTCCACGACATCTTCCACGCGCAGTGGATGCATGGTGGCCTGCCAGGACTCGAAACGACCGTGATTCCCCGGCTCAAAAATGCCGTCCCATCCCTGCTCGACGTCTGCCCTC
This sequence comes from Arthrobacter sp. 2RAF6, assembly GCF_052115205.1. Lineage (NCBI taxonomy): Bacteria > Bacillati > Actinomycetota > Actinomycetes > Micrococcales > Micrococcaceae > Arthrobacter > Arthrobacter sp. 2RAF6. The sequence continues at coordinate 25,702 of NZ_JBFRGF010000009.1, forward strand.
AAATCCGCTGGCAGTCCGCGATTCCTGCACCCCGGGCTCCTGCAGCCCTGAGTCTGGCCCACAATTCGTCGACCAGGCGGTTCATGCGGGCGGTGTAGCCTTCATCGCCTTCGCCGGGGCGACCGGGTGTATGCGGGAACTTGTTCAGGACCGAATGCCAGTCGCCGTAGTGCGAGAGCAGCACCCGTTCCCGCGGTACCTTTCAGGTCAGCAGAACCTGACCGATGGAGACCTTGCAGCTGTCCGCCAGATCCGGGCGCGTGATCCGTGCCCAAGACCAGATGGCCCCATGGCCGGCGGAGGTGAGCTGTGCTGCCATCTGCTGGTAAAGCCAGACGTAGGCGTCGACAAGATAAGGATCGATACGGGAAGGATCCGACACGAGCAGTCCTGCCGAACAGAGCGCAGCGAAAGCTTCCTCGCTCTGAATGGTGTGGAGAAGCAGTTGGTCGGCGGAAATGTCTTAGCCAATCCACCCCGGCGGGACGGCGTCCGCAGGGGCGGCTTCGATGATTGGAAAACTCGACACACCAATATCATCGCTGAGAACACCGACAGCGGTCGTCAATTGTGCAAAGCGCCTTTGCACAATTGACCTATCAGTTGCGAGGGCGTTCGGTGGGACAAAGCCGGATCGTGGGACGCCAGCAGCAGCCCGTTAAGCAGCGATCAGGGTCTAGGCTAGTGGCCATGGAAGACGCTGTCGTCGATACCGCACACCGGGCAAACCCCAGTAAGGAAGCCGAGGTGCCGGCCGACAGACTCCTGGAACACTCTCAACCTGGCGATGGAAACACCAACACCGCGCCCGATACAGGCACTACAAGGGCGCGCCGACACGCCCCATAAACGCGATGGTAGTACTAGGCACTGACCCGTTCACGGAGCAGTTTCTTGTCTACCTGAGATGCCGGTGCTCAAGGCGACCGGACCTTGCCAGGTCTGGTCGTGGGACATCTCCGACGTCTATTCCAAGTGGCAGGGGAAGGTTTTCAAGGTGTACTCCATCATGGATATCTTCTCCCGGCAGATCGTCGGCTGGCGGGTCGAGGAACGTGAGTCCGACCACCTCGCCGCGGAGATGTTCGAGACAGCCATCGCCCGGTACGGCGCCCCGCTCATCGTGCATGCCGATTCAGGCCCGGCCATGAGATCAAACCTGCTCCGTGACACCCTCACCGCCCACGGCGTGGAACTGTCCCATAACCGCCCGTACGTATCCAACGACAATCCCTTCTCGGAGTCGGGGTTTCGCACGATGAAATACCGGCCCGGCTACCCCCGGATCTTTGACGATCTCGTGGCCGCGAGGGAGTACCTCACCGGTTATGTGCACTGGTACAGCACCGATCACAAACACTCCGGCATCGCACTGTTCTCACCATCACAAGTCCACGACGGATCGTGGAAAGAACTCTGGAACAAGCGAGACAAAGTCCACCAGGACTACTACGAACGACACCCGGAAAGATTCCGCCAACGACCCACCACACCGGCCCCCGCCACATACGTCGGGATCAACCTGCCCGAGACCAAAACATCCCAAAAACTAGCCCAGTGACTCCACACAGCTTGACAATTTTCGCCTCCACCGGATCAGTGACGATGGAGTGGTCAAGTGACCGACCTTGGGTGTGCAGTGCTTGAAGCAGCCGATCGCAGTCGGTACGCACCCGTTCGAGGGTGTCGGCCGAGAACTCGACCATAAGATGGCATTCCCCTGAGGCAGGGAGTCAACGCTTGCGAGTCCTCTACGGTGGCGCATGATGTCCACGATCGAAGAGTCGAGGCCTTCGCAGCAAAGCTAGACAATTTACTGCTGGGACCGCCCCTGTTCCATAAGATCTCCCACCCATGGCAGGTAACCTCGGCGGGCTGTCATTCCGTCGGGCAATCCCTTGACAGAAAATCCGGACCCGGAAATGTCGATGGTGATCCGAGCATCGCCCACGGGTGCGTTGGTGATGTGCAGATCTCCATAGGACTCCGGGAGTACCGGATCCATCCATATTCCGCGCAGGGATACGTCCGGGTCGTATCGCATCAACGTTGTTACAAGCATGATCGGTGCGGTCGCTGCCCAGGCCTGCGGTGAGCACGCCGTAGGATACGCTACGGGCTCGGTGAAGTCCTCCCGACTGAATCCGCAGAACAATTCGGGAAGTCGCCCGTCCGAGAATTCCGCAGCTTCAAGCAACGCCGTGGAGATCCGCTGGGCCTCCGCCACGAAACCATAGCGCATGAGTCCGACTTGGATGATCGCGTTGTCATGCGGCCAGACCGAGCCGTTGTGGTAGCTGGCCGGATGGTAGGCCCCCATATCGGTAGCAAGTGTGCGTACTCCCCAACCGCTGAACATCTCCGGGGACATTAGTCGCTCGACCACTGACGGCGCCTTGTCCTTATCAACGATGCCCGTTGTCAAGCAGTGGCCCATGTTAGAGGCGCATGCATCGACCGGTCGCTTATCCTTGTCCAGCGCGACTGCGTAGTAGCCCTTGTCCGGCAGCCAAAACTGTTCGTTGAACTGTCGTTTGAGGCGCGCGGCACGATCCCGCAGCTCGGACGCCTTGGCCAAGTCACCGGTTTCGTACGCCATCCAGGCAGATGCCAGGAAGGCACCATAGACGTACCCCTGCACCTCGCAAAGAGCGATTGGAGGCTCAGCCAAGGTTCCGTCAGCGAAATTGATTCCGTCCCAGGAGTCTTTCCAGCCTTGGTTTATCAATCCCCGATCGTTAAGTCGCTCATACTCGACGAAACCGTCCCCGTCCTTGTCCCCGTAGTCCACAATCCAGCCCAACGCGCGGTCCGCGTTAGGCTGCAATGCGGCAATGGTTTCCTTGGCAAAGCCCCAACGGCTCACCTCCCCGAGCACCATAAGAAACAACGGAGTGGCGTCAATGCTGCCGTAGTAGGTGGATTTACCACCGAGAGCCAGTGCGCTTGAAACGTCTAGCCTGACCTCGTGCAAAATCTTGCCGGGCTCTTCCTCGCTCATCGGATCCACTACTCTTCCTTGACGGTCGCCAAGTGTCTGCAGCGTGCCGAGGGCCAGGGAGGGGTCCACGGGGAGCGCCATCGCCGAAGCCCACAGCGAATCCCGTCCAAACAGAGTCATGAACCATGGCGCCCCGGCCGCCACCACTACCCGGTTCGGGTGTCCGGGATCCTCAATCCGCAATGAGCCCAAATCGTCGTAGCTACGTCGCAGGGTCCGCTCGATCGAGCGGTTGCCCATTTGCAGGACTGGGATCTTGGCCACCCACTCCCGTCGACGACGGTCACGCGGTGTTAGCGCGTCGGTCTCCGGACGGGCATGAGGCGCCAGAGCGACAGCGCCATTCACGAGAGGCGCCACGCTGAGCAGCGCGCTCCAATGTCCGCGCGGCTCGATTGTCGTTCTGTAGGTTAACGCTTCAGTGACGACGGCGTCGCGGCCAGCCGTGATTACCACGCCTTTGCTGACGTCCCGCCACGTGCCCCGGATGACCAGTGAATCCCTGTCCAACTCCCGGGTTTCGTTCCAGCGCCGCTGGATACGAGCTTCCTTGACCTCGAAAAGGTCGGCGAAATCTGTTTCCACGGTCATGCCGACAAGGCATTCGACCGGTTGCCCCGAATAGTTGCGAACCGTAATCCGCTCCTGGATGCCCGCACCGACCTCCCGCAGTCTCTCAACGATCAGGGGGCTCTCCGTAAGGCCTTCGGATCGCGGCACCCGACCGGCGAAAAGCGCACGGTAGGGCTCTTTGATCTCGGTAGCCAGCGGTTCAACCAGTTGACCGTTTACGGTCAGGATCCACCGGGACAGGATCCGTGTGTCCTCGAAAAAGACGCCGTGAGGGTATTCCGGGATGATGTCCCCGTTAGCCGAGGAGATACAGAAATTTGAACCTTCCACCAGCGTCACCGCTGCACTCAAAGGCGCGGCCGCCGTGTCTGCGTTCCATCCAGCCATACCAGGCTCCTTCGCGGAGTTACACCGTCACTTCTGACGATTCAAGCCCCGATACGGGGCCCCTTCATTGGATCAACCGACTCTACGCTTCTCGGCGTGCTGGCTCCAGACCCCGTGACTACTCACCGAAACTTCCTGTGCCCGGGCAATTCCAACCAGGGGTCGCGAGTTCCGCCCGGGCCCCAGAGGACAACTATCGGATCAGGATTCCTTGTCCGGCCGGGAGCTACCGGCGGCTGAGAAGGTGACGGCCGATCGTTGGCAGTCCATTCATCCACGGCGACGCAGTTCGCAACTATGTATCAAACTGACACGCTTTGTCCCGTTGCCTAAGGCCGATTCTGGAAGGGATCGAATAGGCCAATCAGTTTAGTGAGTTGATTGCAATGATGAACCGGAAGCTCGCGCACGGTCGGCACGATGAGTGGGTGCGGGCGATCACCGATTGCGGACGAACAGTTCCGGGGGAGCGGTCAAATTGCGACTCGGTGCAGGACAAAGCAAGCTCAGAGTCGAGCGCGCGTTTCAGCCCACCGTTGCGCAGTTTGCCCGATTCGAAGTCTCCCGTTGCAGATCTAAACGTTGCTGGCATCTGGCCGGACATCGCGGCGGCAGTCGCCTAAAGCAAGAGCAAGGTAAGGGAAATGAAGGCTCGAGAAGCAGTCAAGGAACGCAGAATGCACGCTGCACTATCCGATTGGCGTGAGCTCCAAAGCGGTGAGTTCGTCAACATTGTGAGGAACGCAAAAGTGATCGCTCACGGTCGCGTTGAGGAAGTATCCGGGAGCGGCGGCGTCTTGTGGATCGGAAATGAAGAATCCGAAACACAGACATTCCTCAAGTCGGACGGTGTCTCTGTTCGGAGGCGCTGATGCTCGCCTCCACCATTGAACCCCAAACCCGCGCAATTACCTTGAAGGAAACCTAGGGATGGAAGTCCACCACGAATGGGGGGTCGCACGTAGGCCTCGATATCGAGACATGACGCGGTGGAGACCGGCGCGTCACGACCATTTACAGGCCGTCACCGGGGAGGACCCTGTGCTCTGGCTGCAGAACTATCGAGCCTTGCAGCAGCAGCTCTTTGAAGGCTCCAGGTTCGACGTCCTGACCAGATGCAAGAGGGAGGCCATTTCTCATGGTTTCTAAGCTGCAGTCCACTCTGCCAATACAGGCCGTAACTCGGATCCCGGTTCAATCGCCGGTGTACGAAAACAAGGGAAGGTCGGTCACCACGGAAGCCATGTGGCACGTCCAGGCAGAAGCATCACGCGGCGGATCACGTGGGGTCAAAGTCACATGGCATAACGCAGCTTCCTACAGCATCGAACTAAGCGACGAGATACCCGTCGGAATCATCTACGAGTGCCTCGCAGAAAACCCGCCAACAAATCTTGAAGGGAACCCGCCAACGAGAAAGCGCGGACCCTTGGCTGAAGACTGCGGCAAGGATGCGCAACAGTAGACTGTTCGCCGTTAGACCAGCCGAAACAAATTTCTCATCACATGCCAGTCAGATTCGTAGCGATAAGGAAAATACCAACCACCGCCACCATGACCGCAGCCACACTCGCGGAAATGACGGGAATGAAGCGTGTGGACCCGGGTTCCGTCTGTGACGCAGCGGACCGCAAAGAGTCGAAGCGGATGCTTGCCCACCACAGTCCAGCGGCTATGAGAACCAGGAAAATACCGAAATAGACCATCTGATCACCCTCTGCATTGAACATAACAAGCAACCGTCTTTACGTCACTGATCCGCTTCGCCGTCCCTTGCGGCATCGGGACCCAGTACGATTGCCAAATGCGTGCTCGCACGGTCCGGAGCGATCTGAGAACCCTGCATCGCACAACTGAAGCCATCGGTCAGCACGAGGCTCACTTCGGCGCCTCTATCCAGCGCGAGAGCAATCGAGCGCCCTGCGACCGTCATCGACATATCGAAATGATCCGCCTCGGAGCCGAATTCCCAGCGACACCGCAGCACGACGATGACTCGACAATGGTTGCCACTCCCAGGCCTGAAGTACCTGCATTTGCGAACCCGAGCCAAAGACCGCGTGCTCGCTCGTGGCAGTGTATTTGCAATGCGGCTGTTTCCGGGGGCATCGGTTTTTGGAACCCACCCCCCGTCCGAGCGCCACGCTTACCGCAACCGAGAAGCGCAAATGCCGTCGCGACCAGCACGAAAGTAGGCGCCGTCGGAAGTGACGAGTTCGACCTCCTGCACATGGTGGGTCCTCCGCCCGTAGGCCAACGGAGGGGTTTCCGCAGGCATCGTTCGTGAGGGACACGCCGATCGTGGCTCGCGTCAGCGATGAAGGATCCGGAGCAAAGGTAAGCTCTCCCGAAGTCGCCGCCTCAACATCGAAGCGCAGTTCGCCGAGTACGACGCCGGCGGCGACCCAGACCGTTCGGGACTCGGCGTCGCCAACGGTCTTGGGGAATGCGACTGCCCTTTGGTCGTACCCGATAGTTTGATGCGTCGCGGGGGTACTCCGAGCGTCGACGGGCCGAGTCGTCAATCTCGATACCCCGTTCCCGGATCTCCCGAAGTAGCCGAGCAATTTCGGCGGCTCCGACTTCGGCACTCGACATGTTCCGTTCTCATTCATTTCATTATTGGGAATTTTAGGCGGGTGCCGTCGCCGTTGATCTGTCCCAAACGACTCGGGCACAGCGACCTAAATATCGCTGTGCCCGAGGTTGGTCCCGGATTCGTGTGGGTCCGATTGCCAGAGCAGAACTCCCGCACGAATCCGGGCCGCCGACGCTATTTCATGAAATCAGCCAAATTGTCTTTCGTGATCAGCGTGAACGGGAGGGTGTAACGGTTCTCGATCTTCCCGCCCTTGAGGAAATCCGTGACAACCTGCACGGCCTTGACACCCTGCCCGGCTGAATCCTGGCGAACGGTAGCGGTCATGGTTCCGGCTTTGATGGCTTCGAAAGCCGGCTCGGTACCATCGACGCCGAGCACAGCCTTGATTTCCGAGGTACGGTGCGCGTCTGAAATAGCTGAGGCTGCGCCGAGGGCCATTTCGTCATTGTTTGCGACCACGGCGTCGATCTTGCCGGGACCGAATCGCGACAGCGTATCCTCCATGTTTCGCTTCGCGACGTCTCGGCTTCCTTGGGCCTGGAATTCGGCGACGGTCTTGATGTTGGCGTCGATCTTGCTTGTATAGCCAGACTTCCGACGGTCAGTCCATGAGGCGCCGTAGGTGCCTGCGGCAAATACGATGTTGGCACCATTCGGGAACATTTTGTTGATGTACTCGGCCTGCATTTCACCGGCGAGTGTGTCGTCGACGCCGATGTAGCTCTTGTAGTTGATGTTTGCCCCGTCCGCGAATTCAGTCGAGAGGATGAACAGCGGGATTTTAGCGTCCGTGACCCTCTTGGCCGCGGTCTGGCTTGCCTCGCCATCGAGGGGCTGCAGGATCACCGCATCGACCTGCTGGGTGAGCAAGTCCTCAACTTGGTTGAGCTCAGTTCCGACGTCCTTCTTGGCGTCGGTAATGTGCAGCGTGACGCCTTCATCCTTGGCAGTTTGCTGCATGGCCTTCGTCATCTGCGCCAAGTCCGGGTCTTGCAGGTCGAGGACTACTACCCCGATGTTGAACGTCTTGCCGCTCGAATTGTTGCTACCTGCGGTAGCGCCGCCAGCACAGGCGCTCAGGGTGAGGGCACCTGCCGCCAACATTGCGGCCATAGCAGAGAAGCGTGGTTGCATTCTCATAGGTTTACCTTTCGTTGTTTTGTGTGGTGAAGGGATTCAGTTGTTGGTATCCGGGAAGTAGCAAGTGTGTGTTAATTGGTCGATCAATCTGACTTCCAACGGTTGAGAAGCACCGCAAGCACCAAGATGATGCCCTGCATGCCCTGTTGGTAGTACGAGGAGACGCCGAGCAAGTTCATGCCGTTCATCACAACGCCCAACAGGAGCACGCCGACTACAGTTCCGCGGATCGTACCGACGCCGCCGAACAGACTGGTTCCGCCAATCACGACGGCGGCAATCACCTGAAGCTCGTACCCCGTTCCGGCGACCGGCGCCGCACCGTTGAGACGTGCAGTGAGCACCAAGCCGCCGAGGGCGGCAGTAACTCCACCGATGACGTACACCGTGAAGAGCACCCGATTCGTCGAGATCCCGACCTTCTTCGCGGACTCTTCGTTACCGCCGACCGCGTAAACGTGCGAGCCGAATTTCGTCCGGCCCAGCACGAACTCGCACACGACGGCGGCAAGTACAAAAATGACCACGGGGACCGGAATAGGGCCGATGAAACCCGATCCGATCCATTCCGCCGGACCGCTCAGCCCGGAGACGACCTGGCCGCCCGTGATGACGAGGGCCGCGGTGCGAGCAATCGCCATTGTTGCAAGTGTCGCGAGGAAAGGAAGGATCTTTCCCCAAACGACTAGTGCTGCACTCAGGAAACCGACGAGGACGCCCACCCCCAGTCCCGCGATCAGTGGCCACCAGAATGCTTCGCCGGTTGATGGAGCGAAGAGTGCGAACACCATTCCGGCCAGGCCGACGACCGATCCGACGGAAAGGTCGATGCCTGAAGTGATCATGATGAATGTCATGCCGAGGGCGATGAGTCCGATAATCGAGGACTGCCGAACGACGTTGACCAGGTTGTTAAGCGTCAGGAAGTTGGGGGCCGCCATGGCGAGGAAAACCAGAATGAGGGCGAAAAATACCAGGATTCCATAGTCACCGATGAAGCGCTTGATCTTGGTTGATCGTGAGCCTTCCTCCAGTTTCGGCTTGCCCAGCATGACTGCAATCGTGTTTGTCACGAGTCGCTCCTGTTCGTTGAGTAGTCGAACTCATCGGCCGGTGGCTCGCTGACCGCGGCGAGCGAAGTGCTCCCGATCTTGCGGCGCTCCACGGGGACTTCCACGTCGGTGTAGCCGTCGAGTGTGCCATGTGAGATCAGATGCGCAACTTGCGTCTCCGAGATCTCTCCGGTGCGGAACCTGCCAACGATCTGGCCCTGCCGCATGACCGCAAACCGGTCGGCCACTGCGAACGCCTCGTCGAGCCGGTGAGTGATGATGATGACCGCGATGCCCAGGTCCTTGAGCTTCTGGGTGACCTCGATGAGCTTGTCCACCTTGGCGACCGAGAGGTTCGCGGTGGGTTCATCCATGATGATCAGGCGAGCGTCGAAGGCGAGGGCGCGTCCGATCGCGACGGCTTGGCGTTGCCCACCCGAGAGTCGCTTCACCTTGAGACGGGGATTGATCGGTATGTCCAGTCGCGCGAGCACGCGATTGGTCTCAGCCTCCATCTTCTTCCTGTCGATGATGCGGAGCAGCGGACCCAGAATATTCTTCTGCGGCTCGCGTCCAAGGAAGATGTTCGTCCGAACATCAAGGTTGTCCGCGAGGGCGAAGTCCTGGTACACCATCTCGATCCCTTGGTCTCGGGAGGCCGACGGAGTGTGGAACTCGGTGGGTTTGCCATCCATCTCGATGGTGCCCTTATCCGGCTGATACACGCCGGTGAGTACCTTCATGAGCGTTGACTTGCCTGCCGCGTTGTCGCCCAGCAGTGCAAATGTCTCGCCTGGCTGAACGTCGATACTCACTCCACGCAATGCAGACACTGCGCCGAATGTCTTCTGTATGTCTTTGAGTGCGACCAAAGGAGCGGTCACAGGTGGTGCTTCGGTCATCTCATCCTCGTGATTGATAGATCTATGGCCATGAATTTGAACTGGTGAAGCAGATTCGCCAGCGGTTAGCCGATTCAGCATGTGCAGATACGGCACGACGCCCTAGCGTCTGCTCCAGCACTCCGGAGTCTCACCGCTTCATGTAAGAAACTATGAGTGACGGCAGTCATACTCGCGTGTGCCAGTTTGGAACATCTCGCCCCGATGGCGAATGCGCCTCAGGCAACGAACGCTTAAACACAAAACTGCTCCCCGGAAGCCCGAACTGATTTTTCAGTCCAGCTCCGGGGAGCAGTCCAAAAAGTGTGCTCCTCGCTCAGATCTTCTGACGACCAAGGCGGGCATACACATCGGGTCGCTTGGAGCGGAGGAAGAATGCGCAAACAATTCCGCCGAAGAACCCCGTACGCCTTAAGCTTCGAGTACGTTCTCGATCTCGCTCTCGGTCTCCGCGACAGAAGCGATAGCGAGGCTTGCATCATGCGGTGACGCGCTCGAAGCAGCGGCTTCCACCTCGGCGTCTGTGGCCCGGCCAAGACGGGCATACCAAGCGGGACGGAATCGCTTGAAGTAGAGCGCAACCGAGGAACCGGCGATGACGAACGCGACAAGCACGAGGAGCATCCAGAGGTTCTGGCCTGGTTCACCGCCGACGAGCAGGTCGAAGCGCGCGATCGCGAAGACCACCACCGCACCAAGGATCACCAGAGAGACGATCGGCGCAACGAACACTTTCCATGGAGATTCTCCGGCGGGAACACCCGTCCGCTTGAACCACGTGAAAACGGCGAGGCTAACGAGGACCATGAGGATAAGCACGCCCGCAGTTCCGATTCCGCTGCCCGCACCCATCACGAAGGCCGGATCGACCGAGGCAATAGCGAACGGCGCCAGCATGACCGCAACCGCGATCGCAGCAGTCAAGGACGCACGGTACGGGGACTTGTGCCGCGGGTGCACGACCGAGAGGTACTTCGGGAGAGCGTGGTCTGCGCTGAGGTTGAACAAGTAGCGCGCTGCGACGTTGTGAACGGACAGCACCGAAGCGACTGCCGACGTCGTAACCAGGACCATCGTGACCTGCAGGACGCCTGGACCGACGAACCGGGCGAGCGCATCATTGAACATTGTGCCGGCGCCATCGGTGGCCGCAGCCTGCGCCTTCGATCCGAACGCTACGATCAGCGTGTACGCGGACAGCGCGTAGAACAGTCCGATGAGGACGACCGCGAGGTACGTAGCCCGGGGAATCGTCCTGTTCGGCTTGCGGACTTCGTCCCTGTAGAGGGCGGTCGCTTCAAAGCCGAAGAAGTTGCCGAGTGCGAATAGGAGCGCGATGCCGGTGCCGCCGTTGATGAAGTGGGCCGGGTTGAGCGGTGCAAGCGACAGTCCGTCCGAGCCGCCCTTCGCAAGGGTGACGACGTTGAAGATGCCGACGAGGATTACCTCAAGAACCATGACGGTGCCCAGAACCTTCGCCGACAGGTCGATGTGGAAGTGTCCAAGGGTGGTGACAATGATCCACACTGCGGCGCCGCATACCCACCATGGCAGGGCGGGGCCGCCGAAGCTCGTCACCAGGGATCCGATTGTCACACCCGCGAAGCCGTAGATTCCGGCGCAGTTGACGAGGTAGGAGATCGTGGCGAGGTAGGCACTGCCGACGCCGGTCACTCGACCGAGGCCGAGCGAGATATACGCGTAGAACGCGCCGGCCCTGGGAATGTGGCGAGTCATTGTCATGTAGCCGATTGAAAATACCATCAGAACGACCGTCGCGATGATCCACGCCAGTGGCGCGGCTTCGCCGACGAAGCCGATGGCGAAAGCCAAATAGCCGGCGACCGTGACGATCGGCGCGGAAAACGCGAGCACGCTCAGCACGAGTGAGACGGTCCCCAGGTTGCCCGTAAGGCGGTTCTGCTGGTCTTCAGCGGACTGTGCCGCCGCGGGCGTCGGAGAGTTAGTGGCGGATTTCCTATCCATGGTGTTCCGCGATTCTGTTGATGCTGCTTTGGTCATTTTATCCTTTGTCCTCGCTAGATAGACCATGAATGAACGGATGAATCACGCTTGCCGGCGAAAATCGGCAAACTTCCTCGTTGGATCCAACACGACGCCATACGGTCGTTGTGCCGGAAGACGCTCCGGAGGCCTGGATTCACCCGCGTACAACAACTATGACCCGCATCACGTGCACCCCTATGTGCCAGAATGGAACGCCCCGGCTTCAGGCTCAATGACGTCCTACCACCACCCAGAAATGCCACCACTCAAGCAATCAACAAGCCAACCAGAACGCGCGCACACTCACATCAGGCCCTGCATAGCGAGGAATTCATCTAAGTTCCGAGAGGCACACCAACGCGTTTAAGGGCGTCCTCAGAATTCGACCGCCGAGGCGCCTGTGTCAATGGTCCGGCTGTTTGGTGGCGAAGGCTCCTCGATCATCATGAAGTAGATCCGGGGTGCGACCTCCCCGCCTCAGAGTGCCAGGGTGTTCAAATGCCGGTCCGTCGAGGCCTAGTAGTACTTTGTTAGGTTCTTCGGCCAGGGGCTTTTAATCGCCGGTGTGAACTGTTAATTTCGTTGCGTGGGCATGGAAGAGACAAGACTGCGCGTCGAGCTGGAGGACTACGTTGGGGAGGTGTTCGCGTCGTTGGGCCGGAAGGATCAGCGGGCGAAGGGCCGATTGTATTTGCAGGGGCTGATGTTGGAGGGGCGGCGCAAGTCGATGCAGCCGATGGCCGGGCGCCTGGATGTGGACCACTAGCAGTTGCAGCAGTTTGTCACCTCCTCGCCGTGGAAGGTAGAGCCGGTCCGCCGCCGCGTGGCCGCCCTGGCCGAGGAGGCCATCGCGCCGGAGGCGTGGGTGATCGACGATACCGGCTTCAAAAAGGACGGGGTCGCTTCGGCGTGCGTGGCGCGTCAGTATTCGGGCACGCTGGGCAAGATCGGCAACTGCCAGGTTGCCACCACCGTGCACATGGTCACCGATGCGGCCTCGGCCCCGGTGAACTGGCGCCTGTTCGTTCCCGAGGCCTGGGACGATACCTGCGAGCAGGCCGAGGCGGTCGCCGCCCGCCGGGCGAAGGCGAGGATCCCGGATTACGTGCGGAACCGGCCCAAGTGGGAGCTCGCGCTGGAGATGATCGATGAACTCACCCGCTGGGGGCGCACGTGCCCGGTCGCGGTCGCAGACGCCGGGTACGGGGACAACGCGTTGTTCCGGCTCGAGCTGACCCGGCGGTCCATTCCGTGGGTGATGGCGGTCAAGGCCTCCACCAGCGCCTACCCGGCCGATACCGTTCCCGAGCTTGCCGAACGCTCCGGCCCGAAGGGCCGGCCCAGCGTGCCGCGCTACCGGCAGGCTCCGGCCAGCCTGGCCGAACTGGCGGTGGCCGCCGGGAGAAGAGAACTACATCAGGTCACCTGGCGGCACGGCACCAAAAATACCGGCACCAACAAGACCGCGGCCATGAAATCCCGCTTCCTCGCCCTCCGCGTCAGGCCCGCCAGCCGGCACATCGCTCCCGGCGAAGACGGATCACTACCTGAGGCCTGGCTGATCGCCGAATGGCCCACCGGCGCCAAGGAACCCACCGACTACTGGCTCTCAGACCTGCCCGCCAACACACCGGCCAGGACCCTGGTCAGACTGGCAAAAATCCGCTGGCGCATCGAACACGACTACCGCGAACTGAAAACCGGGCTCGGCCTCGCCCACTTTGAAGGACGGTCCTTCCCGGGCTTCCACCACCACGCCACCCTCGTCTCGGCGGCGCACCTGTTCATCACCAGGAAACGCCTCGCCACCCCAAAAGCAGCAGGGGCAGCCTGAGCCTGTACAGGATCCTCAAGGAACTCCAACGGATCCTCATCCGGCAACTCGCCCGCTGCCCCTACTGCCAACACGCCCCACCAACCTAACAAAGTACTACTAGGAGGGAGGACGCCAATGGGACCGACTCCCTGGTCTCCTCCAGGACGCACCATGGGGATGTCGATCGAGGCTGTCGGTGATCGGTTCGTAGCTGGCGGGTCCGAGGTCGGGTGCGCAGGCCCGACGCTTGGGTAGTCCAGGCCCGCGGAAATGGAATGCGACTCGATGGTCTGGGCATCCTCGTCTTGCATCAGGTAGGGCCGGGCGCCGTGCAGGGCTCCCGGGCGTCCGGGCGTCCGAGGGTGATGGCGGCAGCATGGCGGCCGGTTTCGACGCCTTCGCAGCCGGATTCGAAGCCATAGTGCCTGACAGAGGGATCGTCGAGGAAGCCGTGGAAGATGCTGATCGCGTTCGACCCGCCGCTAATGCAGGCGGAGACCCCATCCGGGATACGCCCGGCCGGATTGAGGATCTGGGCCCGTGCCTCCTCGCCGATCACCTCATGGAAGTAGCGGACCATGGCCGGGAATGGATGGGCACCTGCGGCTGTGCCGAGAACGTAGTAGGTGCTCCTTGGATTGGTGACCTAATCCCTGAGGCTTCGGTGATCGGTCTTTCGGGTTCCGCGAATCGTTGGTGGCGGGCGGAACAGTTCTTGTTCAGGTCCGCGACCTGCGCTGTAAATTCCGGGTCGGTCTTTGCCTTCTCGAAGGTGTCCTCCAGCTGCTCTCGCTGTTCCTTGTCGAGGCCAAGCCGCATCCGCCCGCGCGCTTGCTCAGACGGATGCGGCCAAGATTCTGGGATCCCGGAATAGCGCGCCGGCAGCGCTTGACGCCAGACATCGGCTTTTACAAGTCATGAACCGGCGTTCCCGGGGGCCTCCTGGAGGAATTTGTCCTGGGGTCCCTCCTGCAGTCGCCTAATACGCCGCGCCGGAACCGGGGCGTTCCGCTAATTGGCTATGGGCAGCCCGCTTGCGATGGACACAGCGATCCCTTCCTCGGCCGAGCGCTGTGCAGCATCGGCAATCATCAGGGCAGCGCGTCCGTCTTCGAAGCTTGGGCTGCTGGACTGCTCACCGCGCACCAGTTTGATGAATTCATCAAGTTCGAGTGCGTATGCCTGCGCGTACCGTTCGATGAAGGATTCGATGTATGGTTCCTTCGCTTCAACGGATGAGGCTGACGAATAGCTCACGAGCCTGGACTGGACGTTGTCAACTTGGAACATGCCGAGCGCCCCGAACGCCTCGAGGCGCTGGTCGTAGCCGATGGCGCTGTGCCTCGAGTTCGTGATGGTGACGATCGCGCCGGAGGCGGCACGCAAGGTCACCACGGCCGTGTCGAAGTCGCCGTGCTCGCGGGCGCCCGTGTCGAACAGCTGGGCCCCGGTAGCGCTCACTTCGATGATGTCACCGACGAAGAAGCGCGCCATGTCGAAGTCATGGATGGTCATGTCGCGGAAGATCCCGCCCGACACTCCGATGTAGGACGCAGGCGGGGGGCCCGGATCCCGGCTGACGATCGAGAGGTGTTCGAGCTTTCCAATCTCCCCGGCCAGCACCCGCGTGTGCACGCGCGCGAAGCTGGGGTCGAAGCGCTGGTTGAAGCCCAGCGCTACGGGGATCCCGCTCGCTTCGAGCTTCGGACGCAGTGCGTCTACCCGGGCGATGTCCAGATCGATCGGTTTCTCGCACAGGACGGGAAGGCCTGCGTCGATGCAGGCCTCGATCAGCTCGATGTGGGTTGGGGTTGGGGACGCGACGAGCACGGCGTCCAACTGCCCGGAGTGGATAAGTTGTTCTGGCGAGTCAGTCGCGGTGCCACCGAAGCGCGAAGCCACCGACCTCGCTCCGTCGATGAACGGGTCGGCTGTCCCGACCAGTTCCGCCGCCGGATTGGCGGCGATGTTTGCCGCATGGACCTGGCCGATGCGGCCGGTCCCTATGAGTCCGAAGCGTATGGGATTGTGGCTCATGAATTGTCCCCTTCGAGAATCGCAATATCAAAATTCCGCAGGACGGGTTTAGAAATGCTGGTGGGAAACGAAAAGGTGCGTCGGCATTACGAACCGATTCGCACTGAGATCAGGCTGCCAGCCCAACACCGAGACCTTGTGTCCCAGTTTGATACGGGTGCGAGCCAGTCGCGGAAGTGCCCGAAACTCAAAGCCGGGAAGGACGGGCACCATCGCGAGCGCCTCCTTGCTGCTAGTTCTGGTAGAAGTCGGGTTTCGTCGCAAGCATGACCGTATGCCGGTTGCCGGTGCGCGTTGCCTCGATGGCTGCATCGGCGACCGCGATAGGTGCAACTGGTGATGCCCGTCGGGCGCGATGGCAACCTCATACGGGTACCCTCAGTAGGAACCACAGCGCCCGGCATAGGTTCTGCGCCTTCGGTGTTCGACCATCACCCGCGCCTCTCTCGGGTAGCAGGACTCCGAGGCACACGGGCTCCGGAGGCGGACCACTCAAGGTGCCCGAGCAGAGCCCGATGGGCTGTCGCGAAGTCCTCCCGGCTCACTGCATGTGGATTCTGCGCGAGCCAGCGATGGTGGCCGAGGTCAAGAATCAGCTTCTCGTCGACGTTCGAGCGGGGGGGCGACGGACGGCTGCGGCCGTAGACTCCAATTCGTTTGTCCTTGCCTTAAAACTGGCACTGGGTCAGCAGATGGGCGGTTTCGACGGCGCCCCGTTGGGTGTGGATCGGCACCGGACTGGCCCGGGTCAGAGACGAACCTCAACTTGAGTAGCTGGCGCTCCAGCTGCTACTCGAACAGCGTGCGCAGAGGAGCGTTCAGGAACGTACCGGTGGGATCGAGTTTCCTCCGGACCCCGATGAAATCGTCCCACCGAGGGTAGCGCTCCCGGAGGATGTCCGGAGCAAGGAAGTACTGTTGTTTGCCCCAATGCGGCCGCGCATCGAACTCGGAAAGTACGAGGTCGATGGTGTGGAAAAAGGGCAAATTATCTCCGCCCTTCGTTCGGCAGAATCCGATCGCCACGGAATCCCGGCCGTACATGGGCGACAGCCAGGATTCGTCCCGCGCCACAGTCCGTGCTTCCATTGGAAATTCGTCGGGGAAGCGGTCCATCACGGGCAGGACTGCTGCGAAGGCATCGTGAGCCCTCTCGTAGGGAACGAAGTACTCCACTTCTTCCCACGGCGTCGGATAGTGGTCAGGGTAAATCCTGTACGGACGGTTGAGGCGCGCAGCCGGTGTGTAATCATCCTCCGCATCGGCGGGGACTGTGTCGTAGATGCGCACTAAGGTCGGGTCATCCATGCTGTCCGGCAGCGATGGCAGGATCGCCGACATGTCGTACATCGGTCCACGAACGAAGCTGAAGTGCCGGTGCCTACGGTTCGCTTCATCCCATTCGGCCAGGACTTGTGCAAAGGGCTGGAAGGTCAGCGATTCTCTTAATTTGAACGCTGGCTCAAGCTGCAGATCGATGCTAACGAGGATCCCAAGCATCCCCGATGAGGCTCGGAGAGCCGGCAGCCGTGGATCGTCGGGGCCTATTCGCTCCAGTTCGCCGGATGCCGTTATCAGCTCTGCGCCGACGACTGCCCCGGACATTGCGGTGAATTGCAGTCCCGACCCGTGGGTTGAGGTGCTGACAGCGCCTGCGATTGTCTGGAGATCAATCGCGCCCTGGTTCTTCAGGGACAAGCCTGCGTCCCACAGGGGCCCGCCCATCTCAGAGATTTTCGTACCGGCCTGGATGCTTGCCCGATTCGCGGTTTGGTCAATGTCGATAATTCCCGACAGGGCCGAGATGTCAAGGACGATTCCATCGGTGGGAACGAGCGGGGCAAACGAATGACCGGACCCCACCGGACGGACCGAGATCCCCCGTTTGGTCGCGTCGGCCACTATCTCGCTCACGTGCTCAACAGAAACGGCCTTGACGACCGCCTCGGGCGAGCAGCCTTGAGTGCCGGCCCAGTTACTCCATGTCGTTTGAATGCTCATGTTGTTCAATCTCCGGTCCTGCGACGCATAGCCCGGTCGCTTTTGGGAATGATTCATTGCTGAAAACGCCTCATGCTTCGGCAGTTGGCCCGAGCCACATTCCGGAGCACCCCTCTACACCTAGCGCAGCTTTTCCTGATGCTGTCTCCAACGGGTCAGAAGACAACCGAGTGTTCGTCTGTCAGGGTCGCCCCAAGTTAAGGAAGCTCGGTCGGCCCGGATCAGTCGATCATTTGCCGGCCAAGCCGAACGTAAATGTCCGGTCGCCGGGAGCGCAGGAAGAATGCATAGACAACGCCTCCAAAAAACAACGCGAAGGTGAAGCTCATAAAAATGCCCGTCATCTCAGCTGAGCCGCCAATGAGTTCGGGGTAGTTTGCGATTGCCAAGTAGGTGACTGCCCCGAGGAAGACCACGCTGATGAGCGGGGCAACGATTGTTTTCCATACTGACTCCGGCGCGAAACTGCGGCGACGCAGGAAATACACGAGGACGGCGAAACTGGTGATGAACATCAGCAAGAGCACAGCGAAGGTTCCGCTGCCGCTGGCAATCGGATACAGAGCATCCGGGGAGACATCCAACACGGCGAAGATTACTGTCGCCACCGCCCAGATGAGACCGATAGCGATTGCGGCAACATAGGGTGATTTGTGCCGGGGGTGTACGCGTCCAAAGAACGCGGGAACGGCGTGATCGGCTGCAAGGGAGAAGCCGTAGCGCGCTGCGATGTTCTGGATGGACAACATGCATGCCAGCACGGATGTAATGAGGAGAATCGTTGTAATATCCGCGAAGGTCTTTCCCACAAGGACTCCTACGGCGTTGTTGAACAGATTCACGGTGTCGCTTGACGCTGCCGCCTGTACGTTGTCCGGACCGAAAAAGGCGATGAAGGCCGACGCGGCGACCGCGTAGAAGAGGCCGATTCCGGCGACGGAGAGGTATGTGGCACGGGAGATTGTCTTGTCCGGATTCTTGACCTCGTCACGATAGATGACAGTGGCTTCGAAACCGAAGAAGTTGCCGACAGCGAACAGCAATGCCAAACCCACGGTCGCATTGGTTACCGATGACGGGGCGAATCCTGCGCTCTGTACTGTCTCGAGTCCTTTGGCTGAGAACGAGGCCACATCGAAGACAACAACGATGGCTACCTCAAGGAGCATTACTGCTGTGAGCAGTTTCGCGGAAAGGTCGATGCGGTTGTAGGCAAGGGCCGTTGTGACTGCGGTGATGGCCAGCGCGTACCAGTACCAGGGGATTTCCGGACCGTTCAAGCTGCTCACTACGAATCCTTGCAGCGTCACTCCGAAAAATGAAGGAGCGAAGAATCCTATGAAGATGTACCCGAAGAGCGCAAGGAAGGCGCCGCCGAGGCCGGCTGGTTTGCCGAGTCCGGCCGTGACAAACGAGTAGAAACCCCCTGGCGACTGGACGCTGCCGCTCATCTTCACGAAACCAACGGAGAAGATCAGCAGCATGAGGGTGACCAGGACGTAGATAGCCGGAGCCGTCTGACCGCTGAACATCAGCAGGACGGGAAGGGTTCCGGCTACCGTGGCCAGCGGCGAAGAGAACGCGAGCACGTTCATCACTAGTTCGCCCACCCCCATGTTGCCATTGAGCCGGCTTTTGGGAGTGGAGCTCGTCGCCTTTGGTTTGTCGATTGTTGTATTGCTCACGTAATCCTCGTCACTAAAGTATGAGTGCCGACTCACAGTATCGACAGCTGGACAGGCAGGGGTGTGCCAGTCTGGGACAGCTCGAGGATCGAGCGGGTCAGCGTGACGGCACGGTCCAGCACTTCCGCGAGTTCCACTTGCCCAGCCGTTCGGCCACCCCATCGCTTGACCCCATCCAGAAGGGTAAAAATCACCCGCGTTGTTTCGGTAGTGAGGCTGTAGCCCATCTCCGCTGCCGCGGCGGCAAACATGCCTTCGTGGAAGCCAACCAACGCCCCGACTTCATCCCGGACCTCGTCGCTGAGAAAATGCGTGACGCGATCTGTGGCGATCAGGAGGTCCCATAGCTCAGACTCGGGTTGCAGCAGCTGGTGTGAAAGGTAGAAGCGCACCAGGGCCGCCCAATATTCCTCGGCTGATCCGGCATCCCTGGCTGCGGCGAGCAGCCCGCGGGCGAAGTCGTGAGTGAACGACAGGAGTGACGCGGCGACAATTTCGCCCTTTCCTTGCGGAAAGCTTGAATAAAGACTCGGAGCCTTCATTCCAAGCTCCCGCCCCAAGGTCCTCATCGTTACCGATTCGAGTCCGCCGCTGGTGGCCAGCCGCAAGAATGCAGCCAAGATGCGTTGCTGCGCAGGAGTGTGGGGAGGTCGGTCGCGACTGAACAAGAAGGCGGCGATTGACGCGGTCGCTTGCTCGCGCGGCACCTGAATCATTCCAACGTCACCCCCGTTATCCATCAACACAAGAATAGCTAACGACCGTTCGTAAGTCATCAGTCGGAGCCGCCCGGATGGCAAGCAGCTTCCCCCGGAGGAGCTCAATCGCGTCGGCGGCGGTTTAGGGACTGGCTATGTTCCCGGTGTTGGCCACGGCGACGGGTCGCGTGTGTCGCGGCCTTCTGCCATGTCCTGATGGAGTCGGTGAACGAGCTTTCCGGATCGCCTGAGCGGAACGTTGGTGCGTTCGCCAAGATCGGTCTCACTGAAGGTTGCTGACGCCCGCAGCCATTCGACATGCCGTCCTTGTGCGAGCTTCCTGTTCATCATCGAGATCAACTCTCAAAAATATTCGGTTTGTTCGGTCCCTTCCAGCGTCCGTCCCGTGACGCGAAACCAACCGTGCCAGTTCGGGACACGGTCGCACCGGAATGGGGTTCACCGTGTGCCGATGCTTGTGAAGAAGATGAAAACCCCGGCGGCGGCCACCAAAAAGGCAGCGGCCCCCGGGGAAACCGCGTAGATTCCGTAGAATGTGCCCGGGCTTCGCGGCTGACGTCCGGCCCTGGCGAAGAAGTGGCGGCCCAACAGGCGCAACCCGGCCGCCACCAGGATCAAGAAGAGGCCGACGTACTCCATTAATCCACCCAACGAGCATTGTGCGGGTCCAGTGCCAGAGCCAGGTGTTTGCCGGAGCGCTCCGGGTCGATCTGTGAGACCTGCATGGCGCAGCTGAAGCCGTCGGTGAGGACCAGGGCGTCTGAATCACCCTTCGCCAAGGCGGGTATGACGGAGTGTTTGGCGACCTTCATCGACATGTCGAAATGCTCAGCCTCGAAGCCGAAGTTGCCGGCCACTCCGCAGCATGAGGACGATTCCACAAGGTTCGGGACGCCCCAGGTCTCCAGGATGCGTTTCTGTGCGCCGGAACCGAAGACGGCGTGCTCGTGGCAGTGGGTTTGCAGCACTGCTGTTTCCGGCGGCAGGGTCTTTGGCTTCCATCCGCGTTGCATGGCTTCGTCTACGGCCACCGAGAATGACCGGACCCTTGCCGCGACCCGGGCGGCGGCGGCGCCGCCCACGAGCTTCGGACCCTCGTCCCGGATGGTCGCCGCGCAACTCGGTTCGAGGACGACGATGTCCCGGTCCGTGCCGTCATCGAGCTTGCTGATCAGCCGGGCCAGCCGCCGTCGGGCACCGTCGCGCTGCCCGGTGGAGATCCAGGTGAGGCCGCAGCAAGCGTCCGGTGTACAGCCAACTGAGCTGCCGGATTCGCGGAAGATCCGCGCCGCAGCCGGCACCACCTCGGGTCGGAACGCGCGGGTAAAGCTGTCGATGAACAATAGGATGTCCGCGTTCCCGGTGAATCCGGCTTCCCGGATCCGCTGCCGGATCCTGGCCGACTGCGCGAAGTCCGGAAGCCGCCGTCGCGCGCTGACACCCAACAGCTCCCCCAAAGCCCGGAACAGGCCAATGCGCGTACCGAGGTTGGCAAGCGTGGAGACCCTCGTCAGCAGCGGCAACCAACGCGGCAACCAACCAATCGAATAATGCGTGAACGGCCGCAGGCGGCCACGATAGTGCTCATCCACCAGCTGCGACTTGGCTTCCGCGATGTCCACACCCGTGGGACAGTCGGTTGAACACGCTTTGCAGGACAGGCAAAGATCCAGCGCCTCCCTCACTTCCGGGCTTGACCAGCCGTCATGGCTCGTCCCCTTAGTCCTGGTAAGTTCCTGCAGTACTCTCGCCCGTCCACGCGTCGAATCCTTTTCGTCTTTGGTGGCCCGGTAGCTGGGGCACATGAACCCGCCGGTCGTCGCCCTGCAGCGTCCCACCCCGATGCAAGCGTGGGTATTGCCCATGAAGGGGCTAACCACCGAGAGCAACTCACGGTTTTCGGAGGAAGGTACGACGGCGGCATCCAGGACCGCGCCCACCTCGCCGTGGTCGGAGACAGGTTGAGGTAGGCCTTCCAGGGCGAGCGACGCAGAGAAGGGCGCCGGGTCCACGATGATCCCTGGGTTGAGGATTCCTGCCGGATCCCAGAGATGTTTGAACGCTTTGAAGACGGCCAACATCTCGCGGGAGTACATCACCTCGAGCAATTCGCCCCGCGCCCTGCCGTCACCGTGCTCTCCGGACAGCGACCCGCCATGGGCGACCACGAGCGTGGCCGCTTCATGGGTGAAATCGCTGAATGCCTGCCGGCCGGCGTCACTGCGAAGATCGTAATCCAGCCGCATATGCACGCACCCTGCACCGAAGTGTCCGTACATGAAGGCGGTATAGCCGTACTTCTTCACTAAAGGCAGCAAATCCGCGAGATAGTCGGCCAGCCGCTCCGGAGCGACAGCCGAATCTTCCCAACCTGGCCACGTCTGCACACCATCGATGCGCCTTGACGAGAGTCCTGCACCGTCTTCGCGAACGCGCCACAGCTTTGCGCGTTCCCGGGGTTCGGTAACGATTGCATGGTCCACGATCCGGCCGTCGGCGCGGAGCTTTTCCGCCAGACGTTCGCAGTCGGATGCTGCTTGGTCGATGGTTTCGGCCGAAAACTCGACCATGAGGAAGGCCTGGCCCTTCGGCAGGGAATCAACACTCGCGTCCCCCCTGCGGTGGCGCATGATATCCACAATCGATGCATCCAGGCCTTCGATCGCGCTTGGCTTCGCCGCCAAAATAGTCATCACATCGCGGGCCGACTCGATGGTGTCCTGATATCCAAGGCACAGGAGCGCCGTGGTCCGGGGTTTTGGGACCAGTCCGACTTTGGCCCTTACTATGATGGCGCATGTGCCTTCGCTGCCCGCCAAAGCGCCCGCGATGTCCAGACCGTTTTCCGGCAGCAGATGGCCCAGGTGGTACCCGGAGACCTGACGCGGAATTTTCTGCAGTTCTACCCGCAGCGGAGCCATGTTTGCCCTCGCCAGTTCATTCAAGCCTTCCAGCAACTCACTGGCCCGGACCACGGAGTGGTGATCTGTCACGTCCACCGCCCGAAGGAAGTCCCGTCCGGCATGCAGGTGGGCGCCGTCAGCAGTAATGAGTTCCAACTCCTTTACATGCTGGGTCATCCGCCCGTAGGCCACCGAGTGGTTACCACAGGCATCGTTGCCGATTGAACCGCCGATCGTGGCCCGCGTCATTGAGGAAGGGTCAGGAGCGAAGGTCAACTTCCCGTGCGTGGTTTTCTCAACGTACGAGCGCAACTCGCCCAGGACAACGCCCGCATCCGCCCAGACCGTGGCCTGGTCGGCGTCGAGGCCTTCCACTGAAACCATGCGGCGGGAGAGGTCGATCACCAAGCCCTCACCGATCGCGTTTCCTGCCATGGAGGTGCCGCCGCCCCGTGCGATAGTCGGCACGTTCGAAGCGGAACACGCCCGCACAACCTTCCGAAGGTCGTCGACGCTTCCTGGGAAAGCGACGGCGGCAGGCCGGACGCGGTAATTCGAAGCATCGTAGGAGTACTCGGAGAGCCTTCGGGAAGAGTCGTCCACCTCGATGCCCTGCTCGCGCAAACTCACAAGAAGCTGCCTCAGGGTTGTGTCCCGGTCGTCACCATGCGGCATATTTGCGTTCTCCAATCGACGTGGTGGAAATCTAGGCAGGCTGGCACCCTGCTGGAGTGTGCCAAAACCGAACGGGCACAGCGGGTGGATCCCCTGCGCCCGTTCATGTGGGAACTGCTTATCTCAAGCTTTGTTCGTGAGCGTGATCGCCGGCGGCAGGGGTCAGCTCCTCACCATGAGGCTGTAACCGTCAGCCCTGTGAAAGAGGCGACGTTCACCTACTGAAACGACCCAGACGATTTCTCCGTCGGGAGTCTTGTCGTCCACATAACCATCGTGCGGAGGCCAGCCTGCTCTTTGCAGTCGAACGGGGTCTCCCACTGCTGCTTTTTCCCAAAAAGCGACCGGTTGGGGCATTTTCGCGTTCAGTTCTCCACTGGCATTATGCGTTGCACTCATGGGGCGATTACGGGAGTGTTGCAGCAGCCCGGGACGCCACTTTTGGAGCTGTCGCCCCCAGCTTTTTGAGATCCACCGCGTCATTGAGAGGCTGCCCCGTTTTCCACCGCTCAAGGTTCCGGGCGAAGCAGTCCACAACTCGGCCGCGCCAACCGATCAGGTCTCCTGAGGCGTGGGGGGACACCAGGATGTTCTTGCGGCTCCACAGGGGGTTACCAGGTGTAAGCGGCTCATGCTCAAAGACATCCAGGGCTGCCGCGCCCAGGTGACCTGCGTCAATGGCTTGGAGGAGGTCCTGCTCCACCACCACCGCGCCACGCCCGACATTTACGAGGCGGGAGCCCGGTCGCATTTTGTCGAACCGTGCAGCATTGAACAGGCCACGGGTCTCCTCGGTGAGCGGTACGGTCAGCACCACGTCCTGGGCCTCACCGAGGAGTACGTCGAGATCGTCGAAGGACGCGATGGCGCCGAGCTGGGCATCATCACGGGCGGATCTTCCAACGACGGTGACGTCCATGCCGGCTGCGCGCAGCAGGAGGATTGTCTCGCGGCCCACGGGCCCAGGACCGACCACCAAGACTTTCCTGCCCAGGAGCGGCTCGGTTTCGCGGTGCTGCCACGTGCGGGCCTGCTGCAACTCAATGGTGCGGCGAAGGTCCTTGGTGAACATCAGCAAAACTCCCAGAACCCACTCCGCGATGGGCCGTTCGCACACTCCACGGGAATTGCTCACCACAATGTCGCTATTGACGATCTCATCGGTCATCAGGCTGTCTACTCCGATGCTGGAGGTGTGGATCCAGCGCAATTCCCCTGGACCCACTTCGCGCAGAAGCTTGGTGCGGAAGTCATTAAGGAACAGGATTTCGGTTCCGGGCAGTGCGGCCCGGAAATCGTCTGCCGTCCGGACCACCACGACCTCGGCCTCAGCGTCCAGCCGCTCAACAGGCGGGACAGGACGGCCCTCCTGGACGATGGTGATCACTTTGGGTCGAGACATCTTTCTCTCCTTTCAGTCCGTCCTTCTCAGACGGCGGCGCATCTGTAGTTGTGAGCCCTGCTCTTACCAGCCGCCTTGCCAGCCGCTCATCAGGCCGTAAGGCAGCCGTTGGGGCTCTTCGTCCGGCAGGCCCTTCAGGAAATCGAAGTCACAGCCTTCGTGCGCCTGATTGACGTGGTCGATGAACAGCCGGCCGTATCCACGCCGGTACTTCGGCTCGGGGAGCTTGAGTTCGGCCAGTCGGTTCTCGATTTCTTCCGCTGGCAGGTCCAGGTCGAGGCGCTGGTTCTCGACATCGAGAACGATCGGGTCCCCGTCCCGAACGATCGCGAGCGGACCGCCGACGGCTGCTTCGGGGGAAACATGCAGGACGGTTGTACCGAAGGCCGTTCCGCTCATGCGAGCGTCTGAGATCCGTACCATGTCCCGGACTCCTTTGCGAAGGAGCTTCTCCGGAATGGGAAGCATGCCCCACTCCGGCATGCCGGGCGCTCCGACCGGACCGCTGTTGCGGAGCACAAGTACGGAGTCCTCTGTAACGTCGAGCTCCGGGTCATCGATCCTGCGTCCGAGGTCATAGATGTCCTCGAAAACGATCGCGGACCCCTTGTGCTGCAAAAGATCTTTGGAGGCTGCGCTGCGCTTGATAACGGCGCCGTTGGGGGCCAGGGAACCGCGAACGACGGCGATGCCACCGGAGGCGTCAAAGGGCTCGTCAAGACTACTGACTACGACGCCGTCAGGCTCAGGGGCGTCCATATAACCCTTTTCGAGGGTCTCGCCGCTGACCGTGATGACATCTTTGTTCAGCAGCGGGGCAAGCGCTTTGAGCACCGTGGGAATTCCCCCGGCTTCGAAGAGCTGTTTCACCAGGTACTCGCCGGAAGGGCGCACGTTGACGATACGCGGAGTCCGCTCCGAGATCTCGTGGAACCGGTCCAGCTCCAGCTCGTATCCCACGCGCCGTGCAAGGGCCAGGAGGTGGACCACCGCGTTGGTCGAGCCACCCACTGCCATCAGGAGCGTGATCGCATTGTCGAAGGCTTCTTTGGTCAGTACTTCGCTGGGCTTTGGACCCTGCGACAAAGCCATCTCCACTGCGCGGCGACCTGTAGCTTCTGCCGCGGCGCCACGACGCGAATCGACAGCGGGAATGGAGGCGGTGCCGGGTAGGCACATGCCGAGGGCTTCAACGAGGGAGGTCATGGTGGACGCGGTGCCCATCTCGCTGCAGTGACCTGCCGACGGTTTCGCGGCAGATTCCAGTTCATCAAAATCTGATTGCTTGATTTTCCCGGCCCGCAGCTCGTCGGCGAATTTCCAGGTGTCCGTTCCGACGCCGAGTTGCTTGCCCCTGAAGTGTGCCGGCTCCTGGGGTCCGCCGGTCAGCATGATCGTCGGAATGTCGGCACTGGCCGCGCCCATGAGCTGGGCGGGAACCGTCTTGTCACAGCCTCCCAGCAACACGATGGCATCCAGCGGGTAGGCACGAATGGATTCCTCGACGTCCATGGCCATCAGGTTCCGGAACTGCATGGCGGAAGGCTTCATGAGGCTCTCGCCCAGGGAGATGGTCGGGAACTCCAAAGGCAAACCGCCAGCCATCAGGACGCCCCGCTTGACAGCATCGGCCAGCAGCTTGAAATGGATGTTGCAATTGACGAGCTCTGACCAGGAGTTCGCTATGCCGATAACCGGCTTGTCCTTGAGGGCGAAGCGCGAGAAGCCTTCTGCCTGGATGGCCGTACGGTGCACGAATCCCGTGAGGTCCTGCGGCGCGAACCATCGCGCGCTGCGGAGGTCGTTGTAGTTCGACTCTGGCATGTCTTTCGAAGCTCCTTGGCTTGTTCTATATCTTCGGGTTTTGGTGAGGCGGTTACGCGGCGGAAGTGCCGCCGTCGAAGGCCATGCTGGTTCCGGTTGCGAAGGTGCCGTCGACGGCAAGGAAGTAAATGGCCGCGGCCACCTCATCCGGGTCCGCGAGCCGGCCCAGTGGCACAGTGCTCTTTTTCTGCTGCAGGGCAAGGACCGGGTCCGG
Source organism: Arthrobacter sp. 2RAF6 (assembly GCF_052115205.1). NCBI lineage: Bacteria > Bacillati > Actinomycetota > Actinomycetes > Micrococcales > Micrococcaceae > Arthrobacter > Arthrobacter sp. 2RAF6. Next base: position 52,642 of record NZ_JBFRGF010000009.1, read on the forward strand.
TTCCGATTCAAGGCCCGTCCTCAACATGGGCGTATCAATAGGCCCCGGGCAGATGACGTTGACGCGGACATCCGGGGCCAGCTCCAGAGCCAACGCCTTGGTGAGTCCCACGACGCCGGCCTTCGCTGCGCAATAGTGGGCCAATCCGGGGACTCCCATAATTGCGAGGTCCGAGGCGACATTGACCATCGCTCCTCCACCGGCACCGCGCATGTGGAGGCCGGCTTCCCGGGAAACGTAGAAAGTGCCGGAAAGGTTGGTCTCCAGAACCTCATGCCACCGGTGTTCATCCAAGTCTTCAAGGGCTGCATAGCCGGCAACCCCCGCGGCGTTGACCGCCACGTCGAGTCCGCCAAGCGAATGGATTGCTCCGCGGACCCCGTTCCTGGCCGATTCAGCGTTTGCGACATCGGTCGCCACAACGTGCACGCCCGCGCCGATCTCCCGCGCAACTCGCTGCAGTTCATCTGACCGCCGGCCCAGCAGTGCGACACGGGCGCCCCGTCGGGCAAAAAGTTTGGCGGTCGCTTCCCCGACACCGGATGTGGCACCGGTGACGAGAACCCTCAACGGTTCCGTTCTCGCTTGTTCGCTGCGGCTCATCATCGTCGACAGGACCCCTCATGGTTGGCGTGGTCTAGGTTGTGTTCCACTAAACCAGCGCCCCGGTCCCGCCCGATGTCTCACATTGAGACACAGGGGATGCCTCTGTGCCTCATATGCTGATCGACAGATGGTGCCCCTTGCCGCGGCACCATTTCCAAGAAACCATTGCTAGACGGAGGAGTTCCCTTGAAAGACCAGAACCGCATCGGCGTAGGCCTGATTTCGGTAGGGTGGATGGGGCGGTTGCATTCACGTGCCTACCTGGCCACCAAGCAGTTTTTCCCAGAACTGCCCCGTCACCCCGAGTTGGTGATTGCGGCCGACCCTGACGACGCCGGACGACATCACGCCGAAGACGCGCTTGGCTATGCCGAGACTGCCACTGACTACCGCAAGGTCCTGGAGAACCCTGATGTGGACGTGGTCTCCATCTGTTCCCCGAACTTCCTGCACCATGAGATCGCTTTAGCAACGATCGAGGCGGGCAAGCACTTCTGGATCGAGAAGCCCATGGGCCGTAGCGCACGGGAATCCCGGGAGATCGCCCAGGGTGCCGAGGCCGCGGGCCTCATCACCTCGGTGGGCTTCAACTACCGTCACGCTCCAGCAATCGCCGAGGCACGCCGCCTCATACGCTCGGGCGCCATTGGCCGGATCACGAATGTCCAGATCCGTTTGCTGACGAGCTACGCTTCTGACCCGAACCAGGTATTCACGTGGCGCTACGAGCAGGCCCGTGCAGGCTCCGGCGTCCTCGGTGACATCTTGAGCCACGGGTTTGACCTTGCCCAATTCCTGGTCGGCCGCATCGCCTCGATCAACGCCGTCACGGAGACCTTCATCAAGGAACGCCCCCTCCCGGCAGGTACTTCCTCGAACTCCTTCAACACCGGTGAGGCCTCGGATGTCACCCGTGAAGTGGAGAACGAAGATTACACCGCCATGCTCGCCCGCTTCGAGGACGGCGCTATCGGCATGTTCGAGACGACCCGCGTGGCCATCGGCCCGCATGCCGAGTACATCGTGGAGGTCTACGGCACCGAAGGATCCGTCCGCTGGAACTTCGAACGCATGAACCAGCTGGAAGTCGCCACGGACCGCAGCGGCTACCGCACCATCATGACCCCGCCGTCCTTCGGCGAGTTCGGCCGCTTCCAGCCCAACGCAGGTCCGGGTATCGGCTTCAACGACCTCAAGACGATCGAAGCAGCACTGTTCCTGCGGTCCGTCGCCGAAGGCAAGCAGCTGGGCCCATCGGTCGCCGATGGCTGGTCAGCATCCGAGCTGGTTGACGCATCATTGCGCAGCGCCGCGTCCGGCGCCTGGATTGAGGTTCCCGAGGTCTCTGGCACCACCACGTACCAGGCATAGCCCCGCCAACAAGAAATAAGAGGCCGGATCGAAATTGAACTGCTCCCCGAAGGTTGGACTGAGAAATCAGTTCTAACTCTCGGGGAGCAGTTTATGCGCGTCAGCAGTTCGTTATCGGAGGAACAGCGCGAGGGCGCGATCGCCTTGTTTGAGCTCGCCTTGGCGCAGGAGTTCCAACTGTCGTCACCGACGCTCATCAAGAAGTGGGCCGGTCAGTACCGCAGCGAAGGCGAAGAGGCCCTGCGCCCGAAACCCAAGGGCCGCCCAAAAGCACCTACCGAGACCCCGGCACGGCCGGAGTCGGAACCGCAACGGTTGCGCAATGAGAACGAGCGACTCCGGGCAGAAGTAGCCTTCCTGGGAAAAGTTCAGGCCTTGAGGGACGGGGAACGGCGCTAAAGGTCCGCGCCGTCATCGCCCTCAAGGCTGAGCACCGCCTGGATCTACTCCTGGACGTGGCCGGATTGGCTCGTTCAACGTTTTGCTACCACCAGGGCCGCCTACAGGCTCCTGACACACTGGAGACACTCAAGTCCGAGATCACGGACATCTTCAAGAAGAACCACGCCCCGTACGGGCACCGGTGCATCCACACGGAGCTGGCCAAGCAGGGGTGGTCGGTTGCCAAGAAGACCGTGTTGAAGCTGATGCGTGCCCTCGGGCTGGTCTGCAAGGTCCGCCGGAAGAAGCGCTATAGCTCCTATCAAGGTGCGCAGGACAGTATTGCCGCGAACGTGCTGAACCGAAAGTTCGACGCCACGGCCCCGAACGAAAAGTGGGTGACCGACGTGACCGAGTTCAGCGTCGGAGACCGGCCAGCGGCACCCTCACCGCACTCACCGACGAGACCGCCACCCTCCGCGCCGCACTCGACACCCTCGCCAGGAGCGTGCGGCGTCAGGAAGAACAACTCCGGAAACCAACCACCCGAAAAAGCTGAATCCTTAACCGGCCAATCCCCGGCATACAGGGCTATTAGCCGGATAATGCTCCGACAACGCGGTGATGGAGAACTTTTTTCGGACACCTCAAGGAAGAGCTCTTCCACCACGTCCGGTTCCTCACCGTCGACGCACTGAAAACAGCACTGCACGAGCACATCCACTGGTTCAACACCGAACGGATCCCGGCAAAGCTCAAGGGCCTGAGCCCGGTGCAATACCGTGCCCAGGCCCTAGCGGCTTAGGATCTTATTTGGCCAGCCCAACTTCCGGGGACCAGTTCAAAATGATCCGGCCTCTCGTTTTCTGCGGTTCTGTGGTTACTTATTTCGCGAAACGGAACAGCTTCTTGTTGGCGAACTCCAGCATGCCCACCTTGCCCAGTTCCCGCCCGTAGCCGGATTTCTTGACGCCGCCGAACGGAACGTCAGCGCCGCTAAGGTCGTAGGCACCCACGAAGACCATGCCGACGTCGAGCTGGTTGCCGACCCGTTCGGCGCGCTTGAGGTCCTCGCAGATCACGACAGAGCCAAGTCCGTACGGGGAGGAGTTTGCGAGCTTGATGGCTTCCTCGTCGCTGCCGACCTTGTACAGTTGCGCCACCGGACCGAAAAGCTCCTCGCTGTAGACATCCATTGAGGGTGTGATGTTGGTGATTACCGTTGGCGTGAAGACGTTTCCCTGGGGCTGGTTGTTGCCGACCAGGATTTCGGCGCCCTGATCGAGGGCGCCCTGCACCTGCTGGGTCAGGAACTTAGTGGCAGCGTCCGAGGAGAGCGGCCCAAAGTCCCCGTTTTCGTAGGATTGTCCGGCAATCGCGGCCTTGAACTTCTCGGAGAATTCGTCGAAGTACTTGTCCATGACGACGATTCTCTTGGAACCGTTGCAGGACTGTCCGGTGTTGCCCATGCGGCCCATGATGGCCTTCTTCACGGCGAGGTCGATGTCATTGGTGTCGAGCACCAGGAATACGTCAGCACCGCCGAGCTCCAGGACGCATTTCTTCAATGCGCGCCCGGCCTGCTCAGCAACAATCGCACCAACCTGTTCCGAGCCCGTCAGCGATACACCCTGCACACGGTCGTCGGCGATGATGTCCGAGATCTGCTTGTGCGTGGCGAAAAGGTTGACGTACGCGCCTTCGGGGAACCCTGCGTCGCGGAAGAGTTCCGCCAGGGCCAGTGCCGACTCGGGGCACTGGCTGGCGTGACGCACAATGACGGTGTTGCCCAGGATGATGTTGGGGATCGCGAAACGAGCCACCTGGTAGTAAGGGTAGTTCCACGGCATGATGCCGAGGATCACTCCGAGGCCCTGGTACCGGAAAAAGCTCCGCAGGCCGTCTGCAACTTCGAGTTCCTCATCGGCAAGCCACTCTTCGGCGTTCTCGGCGAAGGCGGTGGCGATGCTGGCTGAAAACTCGGCTTCCCCGACCGCCTGGTGCAGCGGCTTGCCCATTTCCCGGTTGATGATGGCTGCGAGCTTGTCCTTGCGCTCAACGAACAAGTCAGCCAGGCGTTTTGCCAAGGCTGCGCGCTCCGCGACGGTGGTGGTGCGTGACCACTCCTGGTACGTCTTCTGGGCAGCGCTGAGACCTGCTTCGATCTCTGCATCTGTGGCCGCAGGGTACTCTGCGTGGGTGGTACCTGTGGCCGGGTCAATAACAGCGAATGCGCCCATGGTGAATGCTCCTTTTCGAGGGATGTTGGATCCAAACAGGGCCGGACGGGACCGCCCCTCAAAGACGATCCCGCCCGGTAACGCCTAGCTGGCGTCGGGTACGGTGGTAGCCGCGTAGTAGCGCTGGCGGGCACGGCCTTCGAGGTGCTTAGCAGTACCTTCCTGGCTACCCGGGCGCTGGGACGTCATCGGAACTCCAACATCCCAGAAGGAGCCGTTGCCGGACAGGTACCGCCACGGTTCCACATGGGCGACGATGACTGCGGGACCTTCGACCTCGCGTGCTTCGGTCAGCGCCGCAGTGAACTCCTCGACCGTCGTCGTGGACCAGGCGGCGCAACCCATGCTCGCGGCATTGGCAGCGATATCGAACTCAAGAACCGCCCCGTCGAGACGGCCGGACTCCGTGCCGCGTGCCTTGTACTGGGTACCGAATTCACGGCCCGGGCCGCCCTTGGCAACCTGGAGCGGCCAGATGCATTGGTGTCCGCGGTTGTCGATCACGATGGTAATGATCTTTTTTCGTTCCTGAACCGCCGTTACCAGTTCAGTGGGCTGCATCAGGTAGGTGCCGTCACCGATCAGCACGAACACGTCACCCGGCGCGTCGGGACGGGCCAAGCGGTAGCCGAGGCCTGCCGGGATCTCGTGGCCCATGCAGGAGTTGGCGTATTCGAAGTGGATATCGGTGCCGTTGGACGGATCCCACGCCTTGTGGATGCCTTCCACGGTGCCGCCGGAACCCAGAACCAGTGCGTCCTGGCTGTTCGTTTCCTTGTTGAGTATCTCGATGACCTGCGCCTGGCTCATGTTTTCGCCGGGGAAGGCCTGGAGGTCATGCTTGCGTACTTCGGCGGTAGCCTTCCGGGCATCGGCGATGTCGTTGCGGAAGTCCCCGGACGTGCTGTAGCCATCCGCCGCGAGACGCTCACGCAGTGCAGCCAGGTTCAGCTTCGCGTCACCGATCACCGGGAATGAGCCCATCTTGTGCGCGTCAAAGGACCCGACGTTGAGGTGCACGAACTTGACGTCCGGGTTCTGGAACAGTGAGTGCGAGGCTGTGACGAAGTCCTGCAGTCGCGAGCCCACGGTGATCACGCAATCAGCGCCGCCGGCGATTTCGTTGGAGCCAACGGTTCCTGTGACACCCAGGCCGCCCAGGTTCAATTCACTGATCGGGCCGCTGCCTTTGCCGGAAAACGTTTCCGAGACAGGGATGCCGAATTCGGCACTGAAGCGCGCCAGTTCCTCCTGCGCCTTGGAGTAGCGGACTCCGCCGCCGGCGATCAGCAGGGGACGCTTGGCATTGCGGATGATTTCAGCCGCGTCACGGATCTCGTCCTCCACTGCCGGACGACGACGGATGTGCCAAACACGCGGGGTGAAGAACGACTCCGGGAAGTCGAACTCCGCGCCCTGGATGTCCTGCGGGAGGCAGACCACCACTGCGCCGGTTTCCACGGGGTCGGTGAGGACACGCATGGCTTCGGGGAGAGTGGAGAGCAGCTGAGCCGGGTGGGTGATGCGGTCGAAGTAGCGGCTCACCGGGCGGAAGCAGTCATTGGCGGAGACATCGCGTTCGACCGGGTGTTCGATTTGCTGCAGAACCGGGTCACCGAAGCGATTGTTGATGATGTCTGCCGGGAACAGGAGGACCGGGAGGCGGTTGGTGGTGGCCGTTGCCGCGCCGGAAATCATGTTGGTGGATCCCGGGCCGGCGGAGGCCGTGCAGGCGAGGGTGGCTGCACGGTTGGAAGCCTTCGCGAAGCCGATGGCTGCGTGGACCATCGATTGTTCGTTCTTGCCTTGGTAGTGGGGGAAGTCCACGCCGTATTCGTCGATACCTTGGGCCAGTCCAACGGAGTTTCCGTGGCCGAAGATGCCGTACATGCCGGCAACCAAGCGCCTCTTCTGGCCGTCCAGTTCGCTGTACTGGACCTGGAGGTATTCAACGATTGCTTGTGCGACTGTGCGGCGACGGACGGCTTTGATGTCGACGTCGGTGCCGATATCAGCAGCGGCTGTGCTAGTCATGCGTTCTCCTAAATTCGTAGGTGCGTCGGCATTTGCAAACCGATTCGCCCGAACATCAGGTTTTCACCGTGGAGGACCAATATTGTGTCCCAGTTTGATACGCAGCCCACGGGCCCGGCACAAGAAAACAGCAGCCGACGGCGGCACATGAGTACCGCCGTCGGCTGCTGTTTTTGCTGGCCGTCAGTCGAATCGGTAAGGTTCCTGCGGGCCTACTGAAGGCAGCGGCCGGGGCCGCTCGCAGGTGCTCTCGATCTCGATATGGCGTCCTTGCTCGGAGGATGCTTCAAAGGCGAGGAGGACCTCCAGCACGTGGTAGGCGAAATCGCCGCCCGTGCGGGGCTCCAGCCCCTTGCGGATGGCGTACCCGAATTCGGCCAGGCCGATGCCTCGGTACGCGTCGTCGCGGTGGGTGATGGGCGTTTCCCGCCAGTCACCACCGCCAGGAGGGGTCATGTCCAACGAGAGATCACGGGGCTCACCGCGCCGAAGCACCGGCGCGCCGGAGAAATGGTCCGGGTTGGGCGCTGCGAGGGAGCCGCCCGTACCGTAAATCTCCAAGTGCGGCAGGTTGTGGTTCCAAATGTCCCAGCTGACGATCACCGTGGCCGCGGCACCGGACTCGAAATCGATGGTGCCCGTAACGTGGGTGGGGGTCTGGATGTGGATCACTTCCCCTTCTTTGCCGGGGCGGGGACGCGTCTCCGAAGAGCGGGGCGCCGTAGCGGAAACCCGCTTGACCGGACCGAAGAAGTTCACCAGGTTGGTGATGAGGTAAGGCCCGATGTCCAGCATGGGCCCGGCGCCGGGGCTGTAGAACGGGTCCACATTGGGGTGCCAGTGCTCGTAACCCCGGCACGCAAAGGATGCAAAGGCTGCTACCGGCTTGCCGATCCACCCATCGTCAATGAGTTTGCGGCTGGTCTGCATGCCCGACCCCAGGAAGGTGGTGGGCGCGGAACCTACCTTAACGCCGGCTTCCCGCGCCGCATCGAGGATTTCCCTGGCTTCCTCCAGCGAGGTGGCAAAAGGCTTCTCGGAGAGGACGTGTTTGCCGGCGGCGATGGCCTTGAGCGTCACCGGCGCGTGGAGCTTGGGCGGGGTGAGGTTGAGGACCAGCTCCACGTCCTTGTCGGCCAGCAGTTCATCCGGTGTGAGGGCTTTGGGAATCGAGTACTCTGCCGCCCTCGCTTTCACGGCATCCGCGTTCACGTCCGCCAGCGCCACGATCACTACGTCCGGGTGGACGCTGATCTTGTCCAGGTATTGGTTCAGAACGTTTCCGACGCCAATGATCCCGACTCGAATGGGTTCCATGTCTATCTCCGTTGTTGATCGTTGGAACATTCCGGGGCGAGGAATATACCCCTCCCCGGAAATAATTGCCATGACTGTGTTCTAGCTGGCCAGACGCTCCTGGCGGTTCTTGAAGGTGGCCTCTTCGTCCAGCACTCCGTTGGTGAAGACCACGCCGTAGTCCGTGAGTGCGGCGTCGGGGCTGACCCGGGACTCGCGGACGTCGTCCAAGACCGCAAGAAGGTCCCTCTCGAGAGGGTCCCCGTATCCTCCACCGCCTGGAGTGATGGACACGACTTTCTCCCCCGACTGCAGGTCGTAGCGGCCCACCACAGGAATTTCTCGGCGTTCTCCGGTCCGCAGGTCCTCGACCCAAGTGGCAGGGGCTTTGCCGTCGTGCCCGCCGCGGACACCCTTGGGTGGGTTGAGGCTGCCTTCAATGCCGTAGGTGAGGGTGACGCTTTCCCCTCGGGGTTCCATGGTGACGCGTGTGGCGAGTCCACCGCGCTGCCGGCCTGCTCCGCCGGAGTCGGCGACGAGAGTGCGTTCGTGGATCAGGATCGGGTAGCGCTGTTCATCCACCTCGGCACTGTCGTGGTAGAGCAGGGAGCCGCAGACAGGACGCTGGTAGGTCGGCCACCCGTCAACGTAGGGGGTTGCCGGGCCACCGACACCGCCCACCAGGATCTGGTTCACGTAGGGGTTGCCGTTGCGTTCGTCGATGCCGGAGATGACGGATTTCGCCGGTGCCTGGCCGGCCGCGCCTTCGGCCGTCCCATAACCGTCGTCGATCTGTGAGAAGGCAGCCTGCACGATGTTCACGACGCGGTCGGCGAGGTTGGTCGTTCCGGACGAGCAGGAATAGGGGTGCTTGGGTACACCGACGGCGCAACCGTCACGCAGCAAGACGTCGACGCGTCGGAAGGTTCCCGCGTTGCTTGGCAAGTTCTCCGGGATGCCCGAGAGGATACCCGCCAAAGCGGCGCCAGTGGCCGTTGCCTTCGTGAGGTTCAGGCCGTTGGGCAGGTTGTCCGGGTTGTCCCGCAGGTCGATGACGATTTTGCCCTGCTTGGGCTTCACTTCGAGGGTCGCCTGCAAGTGCACGCCGTCGGGGCCGGTGCCGGGGAAAGGATCGTGTGTTGATGTGCCGTGCAGGACGTACTCGGGGAGTTTTTCGATGGCGCTTGCTGTGAGGCGTTCCGAGTAGTCGAACCAGGCGTCAACGAAGTCCACCAGGTCTTCGACTCCGAACTTTTCGGCGAGTTCGTGGATGCGGCGCTCAGCGATGCGGGAAGCACCGACGGAGGCGAGGTAGTCGCCGTACCACTGGTCCGGGACACGGATGCGGGAGCGGCACATGCGGATGATGTCGTCGATGTCGGTGTAGTCGCGCTGGATCCGCACGCAGGGGAAGATCAGGGCGCCTTCTTCGTACACGTCCCGGGCGGTGGCGAAGAACGTGGTGGGCAGGGAGTTGCCGCAGTCTGCCTGGTGGGCCTTAGTCACGGCGGTGAAAAGGTGGCGTCCTTGGATGAAGATCGGCACCAGGATGACGTGGTCCGCGGCATGGGAGTTGCCCATGTAGGGGTCGTTGTGGAGGAAGGCGTCGCCTTCACTGATGTCGTCGTGCAGTTCCACCATGTCTTCGCCGAGCGGGCCGGCGCCGAAGACGTGCACGGGGACACCTTCTGCCGCTGCGAGTAATTGGTTGTCTGCCGTCAGGACGGCGCAGGAGAAGTCCCGGGCTGTGTTGATGACGGACGAGCGTGCCGAGCGGAGCAGGCCGCTGGTCATTTCACGGACGATGCCGTCGAATGCATTGGCAAGTACCGAGAGTTTTACGGGATCGAATTCGCGCGCCACGGTTATGCCTCCTTACGCGTGAGGTAGATGTTGGATCGTTCGTCGAGCGTGGCGTTCCATTCCGGCGGCACGACGATGGTGGTGGTGGGCTGGTCGATGACGGCCGGCCCAAGGATCTTGTCGCGCGGGGCGAGCGTGACTCCGCGGTACCGCTGGGTGCTGAAGCTCTCGCCACCGAAGACGATGGCGTCGGTTCGGTGGACCTCGGTGGTCCGTGTGCGTTCGTTTTCGGACTTGGTGTGCTCGGGCCGCGGGATTTCCACCCGGACGCCCCAGGTGATGATCTCCACCCGGCTGTCCGGATCGTGGGTGCCGTTCCGTCGGTCGTGTTCTTCGTGGAAAGCCCGTTCAATGATTCCGGCGGCATCGCCGGAGGTGTCGGGTGCGGCATCCAGGTAAACCTTCAGGTCCCAGGCCTGGCCCGGGTAGCGGGCGTCGACGAAATAGGTGATGTTGGGTGCATCTCCTACGCCATCGAACCGCTTCACGAAGAGTTCTGCCTTGGCGGTGAGCTCCTCGACAGCGCGGGAGGCTGAACCGGCGTCGAAACTGCGGGTGTCGTTGTGCAGCGGCGAGAGGAACTCGGTGGCGATGGGTGCGCGGTGGGCGCCGTAGGCGGCCAGGACACCTGCGGTGGCCGGGATGAGGATCGTGTCGGCTTCAAGGAGGACACCGATCGCGGCGGCGACCATGGCGCCTGCGCCGCCGCCGGCAACAATGAGCGCACCGCGAGGGTCGACGCCATGCTCGAGTGCGGCCTGTCGGATGGCCGTGGCCATGTGGTTCGCGGAGACGTCCAGGATGGCTTGTGCTGCCTGCAGAGTGTCCATCTTCAGCGGCCCGGCGATGCGGGTGTCGATAGCCTGGACAGCGGCCTTGCGGTCCAGGGTGAACCCGCCTTCGAAGCCCTCTGTATCGAGATACCCGAGTGCCACGCAGGCATCGGTGACGGTGGGCTCTTCGCCGCCGCGTCCGTAGGCGGCCGGCCCGGGGGTGCTGCGCGCACTCTGCGGACCGACGCGGAGCAGGCCGCCGCCGTCGATCCATGCGATGCTGCCGCCGCCGGCGCCGATGCTGGACACCGCCACGGAGGACAGTCCGGTGAGGTGCCCAACGAATGGCTCGCCCAGCCATGCTTCACGGGTGTGGCGGACAACGCCTTCTTCAACGAGCGACACGTCAAAGGTAGTCCCGCCCATATCGCATACAACGACCGTGTCGCGGTCCGGGGCGGCCGCCGCGCCGACCAGCGGCGCCATGGACGGGCCGGAGTTCAGCAGCAGCACGGGACGGTCCAGGACGTCTGCGACGTCGAGAACGGCACCTTCGGAGGTGACCACCAGGAGGTCGCCGGCGAAGCCATACTCCTGAAGGTCAGAGCGGAGCTTGCCCAGGTGGTCTGCCATCAGCGGCTTCAGGGAAGCGTCGATTGAGGCCGCGGAGGAGCGGCGGTATTCGCGGATGGTGGGGTTGGCTTCGTTGGAGAGTGTGTAGGGAATGCCGGGGAGGATTTCCTTGATGAGTTCGGCAACCCGCTTCTCGTGGGCGTCGTTGATGATCGACCAGAGGAAAGAGACGGCGACGGCTTCGATCCCGTGTTCCTTGAAGGAGCCGAGGACTTCCCGGACCTGTTCTTCGTCCAGCGGCACCAGGATGTCGCCTTCGGCAGAGATGCGTTCGGTGATCTCGAAGGTCAGCTGGCGGGGGATGTAGGGCGGCGGGTAGGCGGCCTTGGAGTCGAAGGCGTCCCGGCGTCCGCCTTCGCGCAGCAGCAAGGTGTCGGCGAAGCCGTCCGTGGTCAGCAGTGCGGTTCTGGCGACCTTGCCGGTGAGGACGGCGTTGGTGGCGTGGGTGGTGCCGTAGACAATGACATCGGCGTTGCGCAGTACCTCGTCGCCGCTCCAGCCGACGGACTCGGCCGCACGGCGGACAGAGGCTTCGAAGCCGGTGAATACGCGGTCGTACGTGGTCAGTGCTTTGCCGACCGCCATGTCGCCGCTGTTGGAACCGACCACGACGTCGGTGAACGTACCGCCGGTGTCGACGGCGATGCGGTACCTGGCCTCACCTGGTTGTGTTTGAACTTCACTCATAGGTCTTCATTACTTTCGTAGAGCTTGCAGGGAATTAGAGCTGAGGTTTGCCGACCCGGTTACGGAGCGCCCCGACCTTTTCGATCTCGATCTCCACCGTGTCTCCAGGTAGAAGCCAGACAGGCGGGTTCCGCTTGGCACCGATGCCCTGTGGGGTACCTGTGGCAATGACGTCGCCCGGCTCGAGTGTGAGGAAACTTGAGAGGTAGGAGACGATCCGGGCGATGGGGAAGATCTGGTACCGGGTGTTGGAACGCTGAACTTCAATGCCGTTCACGCGCGTGACCAGTTCCAGGGCTTGCGGATCACCCACTTCATCCAAGGTGACCAGGGCAGGACCCCAGGGGGTTGAGCCGTCGACGGCTTTGCCGGCCAGCCACTGGGTGCCGCGGTATTGGAGGTCCCGCGCAGTGACGTCGTTCAGTGGGGCGAGCGCGGCCACGTAGTCCAGCGCTTCCTCCTCTGTTACCTCGCTGGCCCGACGTCCGATAACGACTGCCAGCTCACCTTCGAAATCAAGGTTTTCGCTGACCTTGGCGCCCCCGATCTCGTCTTCGGGGCCAACCATGGTGGAGGCGAACTTCGCGAAGACGTCGGGGTACTCGGGTAAAGCCCGTCCGGTTTCGGCTACGTGGTCCTTGTAGTTCAGCCCGATGCAAAGCACCTTGGAGGGATCCGACACCGGTGTGGTGAGGCGCACGCCGTCCCGTGAACCCACGCGGGCAACAGGGTCTTGGCTGACCAGAGTCCCGATTTCGGCCGAAATTTCCTCAAGCCGGTCACCGTACAGTTCCAGGAACTCACGAACGGAGATTGTGGCGCCTTGAACAGCGTGGCTGGAACCCTGCAGGAGCAGTTCTAGGTCGTAGACAGCATCGTCAACCAGGACTCCGCCGCGAACTCCGGATTCGTGTTCGTAGGAAACGATCTTCATGCCTATTTGCCGCCTTCCGTTGCCGGAGCGTGTTCTGCGACTGCCAACACAGCATCCGCTAGGCGGTCGGCGATGTCGCAGACGACCTTCTCGTCCATCGGCGTGGACAGGGACAGCAGGTTGGCAGGGGAACCGAGAAGTCCCCGTTCGTAGGAGGCCCACCACAGCTGGTGCTGGGTTTGCTCGTCCACTTTCTCGGCTCCGGCAGGAACGGCGCGCAGCAGCGATCCACGTCCGCGGATCTCCCAGCCAGCATCGGCGATCCTAGCGTTCACGGTGTCCCGCGCGGAATCGCCCAAGTGGTTGAGTCGCTTGACTTCCTCCTGCGTGTACAAGCGCAACGACACCGCCCCGGCGGCCATGCTGACCGGGTTGCCGGAGAAAGTGCCGCCGTGTGGCAGGCTGCCCGGACGGGTCGGGTCCACTTCGGCCATGAGTTCGGCTTTGCCGCAGACGGCGCCAACGGGGAATCCGCCGCCGATGAGCTTGCCGGCGGTCAGCAAGTCGGCCGCAACGCCGTATTCTCCGCTGAACCCGTTGAACCCGAGGCGCAGGCTGATGACCTCGTCGATGATCAGGACAATGCCGTGCCGGGTCGCGAGTTCCCGGGCGGTCCGGACGAACTCGTCGGAGATCGTGAGCAGGCCGGCGCGGTTGGGCAGCAGGTCGAGGATGATGGCGGCGTACTGGTCGGGGGCGGCTTCCACCGTCTGGCGGAGGACCTCGACCTCGTTCAGCGGTACTGCTGAGACGTCGTCGATAACACCTTGGGTCACGCCGCGCTGGTAGGAGGGCCCGCCAGGGACCAGGGCCACTTCGGACGTTCCGTGGTAGCCGCCCTTGGTGACGATGACGCGTTCGCGTCCGGTGCTTGCCCGCGCGATACGGATCGCGGACATGACGGCTTCGGTGCCCGAATTCGTGAAACGGACCTGGTCAAGGTCGGGCAGGCGGGACAGCAGGAGATCAGCGAGTTCCCACTCGTAGAGGTTCGGAATGCCCCAGCTGGATCCCGTGGTGAGGGCCTTCGTTGCGGCCTCCACGATTTCCGGGTGGGCGTTGCCGTGGATCAGGGACGTGAAGTTGTTGTTCGCGTCGATTAGCTCGCGGCCGCGGTCATCCCACACGAGGTAGCCTTCACCCTTGATGGCGTAAGGGCTCGGAGCTCCGGTGTAATAGGTTGAGCGCCCGTAGCCACCAGGGAGCAGCGGGAAGCCGCGTGGCCCGCGGCGCAGGTGGGGATCTTCCGCGGGGTTAATGCCCGCGACGTTTTCCAGATGATTGGTTATTCCCAATTTCGAGTTCTCCAGTCTATTCAGTTCACAAGGTCGATCAGTGGCTGGCCGGTCAATGCAAGTCGGACCCGTTCGACGGCGCCGTCCTGGAGCGCGCCCGTGGACCGGTTGGAGCGCCAGGCAATGTGCGGAGTGAGGATCGTATTGGGGGCGGAACGAAGCGGGTGTTCCGGGCTCAGTGGCTCTTCGGCGAAGGTGTCGATGCCGGCGCCGGCGATGTGTCCGGAGGTTAGTGCCGACGCGAGAGCGGCTTCATCGATCAGGCCACCCCTGGAGACGTTGACGACGACCGAGCCCTTCCGCATCCGTGCCAAGACGTCCTCGGAGATGAGGTTGGCAGTGTCCTGGTTCAGCGGCAGGTGCAGCGAGACGACGTCGGAGTTTTCCAAGATGTCTTCCATCCCGGTCAGATCGACGAAGCTCTCGGTGACGAAGGGGTCGTAGGCGCGGACGCGGGCGCCGACAGCCGAGTACATCCGGGCCACGTGCTGGCCGATGCGTCCCATGCCCAGCACGCCGACTTCCAGCTCGGAGAGAACCGGTGTGTCGTAGCCGATGGTTCCGGCCCATCCCAGGTCGCGGATCGAAGCGTTGCCTGCCGGCAGGCGACGGGCCAGAGCCACGCCCATGGCAAAGGCGTGGGAGGCAACTTCCTCCGATGCCGTTCCCGGGACGATTGACACCGGGATGCCGGCTTCCGTGGCCGCGGCAACGTCGATGTTGTCATAGCCGATTCCGTACCTGATGACCGCGCGGCATTTGGACATCACCGGGAAGTCCGAGGCGGTGAGTTTGGCGTAGGGGGTGATCATCACAATGTCGGCTTCGGGAAGCGCTTTACGGAAGGCATCGGTGTCTGCCGCGGGGTTGAGTGTGTAACCGAACTCCTCCGCGAGGGCGTGCTCGCGGTTCAGGTTCGGGAAATGGTGAGGGGCCACCAATATGGTTCCCTGGGCATCGCGGGTCATAGTCTGTCGTCCTCTTCGTCTCGTACCCTCATTCGCTGCCGAACACTCCATGGGACGGGTGCCGGTGTCGGGTGTTTCAAGTACAACCCGATATCCAGGACTCCATCCGTGCCAGATCGAGACACCGGGTGGGACACTGTGCCACGGGCGGCACTCGCCCCGGGCAGGTATCGAACACGGAGGAGCCGGCCATCAAGTAGATGGCCGGCTCTTTCAGTCCATGGGAGCTATTCCCGGTGCTCCGGGTCAGAGATCGAAGCCCCGGCTGCGGAAATAGTCCATCCGCCGGTACAAAGTGGAGCGCCCTATCTGGAGGTTCTCTGCCGCCAGGCTGCGGTTTCCCTCCGCTTCCTGCAAAGCCGTCCGCAGCTCGCTGAGCTCTGCATCCTCCAGCCGCGAAAGCCTGCCCTTCGTCAGGACGCGGTGGAATCCCTGCGGCAAATCGTCCACTGTGACTTCGGCGCCTTCTGCTCTTTCCACCGCGTTACACACGACGGCCCGGAGCTGGTCAATGTTCCTTGGCCAGTCAGCGTGGGTAAGCGTCGTGATGAGCCTCCGTGACAGCCTGCGCTCCCCCAGTTCCGCTGCGATGGCATTGGCGAGTTGGGGGATGTCTTCCCTTCGGTTGCGCAAGGGTGCGACCGAGATCTCAAGGACGTCGAACGCTTCTGAGAGCAGCAGTGTGGCGTCGGTAGGGCGGGTGATGGTGAAGATCAGTTTGGTGGCCGAGTTGCCCCGCAGGTTGTGGGCGATTTCGCTGGCTTCGTGCTGGGAAATCTCGTCGGCGTGTTCGACAATTAACGTCGCCGGCAGTTTTGTTGCCACCTGGTGCAGCACATCCATGAATTGCGGGGCCCGGAGGGCGCCGCTTCGTGCATCAACCACCATTTGGCCTCCCCGCAATGATGCGATGGCACTGGCCAGA
The DNA here is from genome assembly GCF_052115205.1 of Arthrobacter sp. 2RAF6. Classification (NCBI taxonomy): domain Bacteria; kingdom Bacillati; phylum Actinomycetota; class Actinomycetes; order Micrococcales; family Micrococcaceae; genus Arthrobacter; species Arthrobacter sp. 2RAF6. The sequence goes on from NZ_JBFRGF010000009.1 coordinate 68,648, forward strand.
CGAAGTTTTCCACTGCCCGACTCACCGATCATCACCACGGACCTCTCCTGGTCCACAGCCTTCCGGGCCAGGTTCAGGGTACGCTTGAATTCCGTGCTTGTGCCCTCCACGTGCTTCATCAAGCGCTCAGCGGTCCCTTGCGGGAGCGATTCGAGCCTTGAGGCGATACTTGCCGCAGCTTCAGCATGCTCCTTGGCGGGGGCATGGGGCCGCACCACAACAATTGCCCCAATGTTCGCGGCAGACAAGGTCACCGGCGAAATTTCCAAGGTGGACAGCCCCGGACCCTGCAGCATGACTTCACAGGTCATATCGCGGCCCGAGGACATCACTGCCTTGGCATAACCGGAGACGATCGAAAAATCGCTGTCCACCAGCATGGCCAAGGCCGAGGCATTCTGGAGCGAGTTCTTCCCGTCAACTGCGATCACTGCCCGGTTGCCCCTTCGCCGCGAGATTCTCAAGTACTCGCTCAGAAGAGCCCGTTCCCTGGAGGAAGTCCGCACCTCGATGTCTCGCTCGATCCGCGAGGCAACGCCCTCAAGCATCAGCAGCGTAGATGACGGCTCTAGGGCAGGGACGCGGTTGGCCGGGAGCGTCAGACCGATGACAGCCCGCACGCGGTTATGGAACGGGTCCCGCACAAGAGAGGCAAAACACCAGTTGCCCCGCATGTCCTCACGGAAGTGCTCCTCAGGCGCCAGCCAAACACCGCGTCCCTCCTCCAGCGCCAGGCCCTCTCCGTTGCTGCCGCAGCTCTCCTCCAGCAGCGAGTATCCGGCAGGGAAACCGTCGTCCCGGAGGAAACTAGCTTTGACAAGCACCCCGTTTGGCGCTGTCAGGCTGATATAGCCGCCCAAGTCAGCAGCCACCTCATCCAGCTTCTGTAGGTGCGGACCGGCTGCTGCCATGGTGTGTTCATCAATGCGGCCTTCACCAAAGAAGCCGCGGTCCGCGACCCCATCGACACCGGCAGCGCGGCTCCGGTACCAGGAACGGGCAACGATCGGCCGGATGCCGCTGAGGTCCGCATTTGGTTGCCTCAGGAAAAGTTCGCGTACTCGGTCGATCTGCTGCAACGCCGCATGCGGCCAAGGGGATAATACTTCGGCAGTAGCCATCTCAAGATCTTTCTGAGGAATCCGATACGAGCCAGGCGACGACGTCGCCTCCGGCACCATAGACTTCACGGCCTGATCCAGAACCGCTTCCGTGACCACGTCCGCCGCCTCCTGTGTCTAAAACTTGGAGAAGCGCTCAATGCGGGCGCTTCATTAACCCCACCTTCAGGATAGGCTAACTAATGGTCGTTAGCCAAGAGTTTTTTGGGGATTACTTCTTTGTTAGGGTCAAGTTATGAGCGGTAGGTCATACGAGGCTGCGCGCGACGCCTTCGCCCGCCAACTTCAGGAGTGGGACTGGGCAGGCCAAGGGGCCTCGCGGCGGCACATCCTTGAAGCCTTTCTTGAGTTGGCAATAGCGAACGGCTTCAGCTCGGTCTCGATGCGAACGATCGCAAATGCCGTTAACATCAAGCCCCCCAGCCTTTACTCACACTTCCCGAACGGGAGGGACGAAATCGTTGCAGAATCGCTCCGCTGGCACTTCCACCGCTTTGGCATGGCCTTGTTGGAAGCGGTCGGTCCGGCGACCTCTGCTGAGTCTTTCTGGGATGCCATGGTCAGGCTTCACTTCATTCGTCAGGTGAAGCTCCCGGAAAGCAACCTCTGGGACTTGCTGGTCGCCACCGACAGGATGGCCCATATCCTCCCGCCAGCCCTGCGCAATCAGGTCAATGACTGGGTAAGCCTCCATCAGAACATGTACGTGGCCGCCGCCACTGACATGGGCTACACGCAAGCCGAGGATCGGGTCAAGGTCATCATGACCCTTCTTGAAGGAGCCACCAGGTGGGCATCACCCGATTGCAATGACAATGAACTGGAGGCATTGACTAGTCGCGCCGTCACGCTTTCCCAGGTCGTTCTCGCTGCTCAATTTTAGTTCGAGCGCAAGGTTTCGGCCGACTCCCTGACTCGTGCTGACCCCACTGGGTTGCAACCCGGGCCTCCCACTCCCAAGCGTCTCCCGCAGTCCACCAGGACGTGTTCTCGCGCCGGATCGTGGGCTGGCAGGTCTCCACGAACCTCTAACACCGAGCTCGCCCTAGACGCCCTGCAAATGGGCCTGTGGTCCCGGACCAGGGACGGGGCAGATCTGGCCGGATTGGCCCATCATTCAGACCGCGGAGTCCAGTATCGGGCAATCCGCTACACCGAACGCCTCGCCGAAGCCGACGCGGTCGCCTCCGTCGGATCCCGCGGGGACAGCTATGACAATGCGTGCCGAGGCGCTGAACTCCTTGTTCAAGGCCGACCTCATTCGCAACAAAGGCCCGGCGAATTCCAGTGGTGCCTGCAACACCGGACTTAGTTGACTGGGTTCGAGACTAGCTCGGCGAGGACTTCTGCGGGCGTTCGGTAGCCGTGTCGTTTCCGTGGCCGGCGGTTGAGTTCCGCCGCGACGTTTTCGAGGATTCCGGGCCCGTGGAACGACAAATCGGTGCTTTTCGGGAAGTACTCGCGGAGGAGTGGAGTGGTCCCCGAAAGCTGGACACGGTAATTATGTGTCGAGCATCGAACGGGGTCGCAGCAATGTATTCAGGGAGCACTCTTAGCCGGTCGGACGCCGTTTCGGCCGTCGAGTTGTTCGAGCAAGGACTGACCGCGAAGTCCGTCGCGCTTGCTCTTGATCTAGCATCGAATCCTGTCCAAATGTTGTATCAACGATGGCAGGTTCGAGGATCGGGTGCGCTGATGACAAGAGACCGTAAGCAGTACGACATCGAGACCAAGCTCTTGATCGTGCGGCGTCATCTTCAGGGCGTATCCGGACGTGTCCTGGCCAAGGAGTATGACCTTCCCTCGCCCGGCACAGTCACGAACTGGACGAGCATTTACCGGCGCGATGGTGAAGACGGGTTACGCCCGAAGAAACGGGGCCGGCCACCAGTCAACCGCGAGAATGCACTTCCTGAGAGCGAGGTCGAGCAGCTCCGGAGGGAGAACGAGCGGTTGCGTGCGGAGGTGGCGTACCTGGGAAAATTGCGGGCCTTGAGGTCACAGGAACGACGCTGAAAGTTCAAGCGGTCGATGATCTCAAGGCCCAACACCGGTTACCGCTGTTGCTGCATCTGGCAAAGATTCCCCGGTCCACGTTCTACGACCACCGCAACCGGCTCACCCGGCCGGATCGGCACGCAAACCTCAAAGAAGCCATTCGTCAGGTCTTCACGCAGGCGCGAAGCGCTTACGGGCATCGACGCGTCCTGGCCATGCTGCTGCGACAGGGATGGACAGTGTCGAAGAAGACCGTGCTGAAGCTCATGCGTGGGCTCGGTCTGCAAAGCCCGGTGCGTCGCCGGCGCAGATACAACTCCTTCCGCGGCGAGGTCGGTAAGACGGCGGATAACGTGTTGAACCGCCAGTTCGAGACTGCGGTCAAACACACAAAGTGGGCCACCGACGTCACCGAGTTCACGGTGGGTGCCTCCAAGGTTTACGTCTCACCGGTCCTTGATCTCCATGACAACCGGATCGTCTCTGTCATGGCAGGTCCATCTCCGAGCGTCAAGATGGTCACCGATGGCCTTCGCACTGCGATCAGCGGCCTCGCTCCGAACGAGCGACCCCTGGTCCATTCAGATCAGGGATTTCAGTACCGGCATCCGCTCTGGCAGGACACGCTCCGCGACGCCGGACTCACTCAATCAATGTCCCGTAAGGGCACCTGCTTGGATAACGCCTCCATGGAAGGGTTCTTCAGCCACCTCAAAGAGGAATGGTTCCGAATCCAGCAACCCAGGACTATCGAGCAGTTCCACACCGGGCTAACCGAGTATCTGCATTGGTGGAACAGCACCCGAATCCAACGAAGACTCGGCTACCTCAGCCCCGACGAATACCTCGCCCACAAGCTCGCCACCGCGTAACGTTTGATTAGGAGTCCAGCTTTCGGGGACCACTCCAGGAGCCCGTTGGTGTTTTCGTTGTTGCCGCGCTGCCAGGGCGAATGTGGGTCGCAGAAATAGATCGGCATACCGGTCGCCATCGTGATCTCCTGATGCCGGGACATCTCCGCTCCTTGATCCCAGGTCGTCGAACGGCGCAATTGCTCGGGCAGGCTATTCATCGCGATGATCATGGCATCTGCGACGGTGCGGGCGGTGTGGTCCTCTGGCAGATGCAGCAACATCACATATCCGGTTGTGCGTTCGACGAGGGTCCCGATCGCGGATTTCGATGACGTCGAACCGATGATTAAGTCCCCTTCCCAATGGCCAGGAACGGCGCGGTCCTCGACCTCGGCCGGCCGGTCAGAGATCATCACCATCTCCTGGAACCGTTGCGGGCGAGGACCCTCCGGCCTTTGCGGGCGCCGACGAACCCGCCCGGACCGCAGCGCCGTCGCAACTTCCAGGCGCAAGGATCCGCGGCCCTGGACATAGAGGGCCTGATAGATCGTTTCGTGTGACACCTGCATCTCCGGATTCTCCGGATGCTCCACCTTGAGTCGGCCAGCGACCTGTTCCGGGCTGAACCGGTCGCTGAGCATCGTGGTGACCTCTTCCCGTAACGCTAACCCGTCCAGCTTCCGTGGCTTCGGTCTGCGGGCACGTGCCCAGGTCTGCTCCTGCGCGAGCGATGGCGAATACCGGTCACTGACGCGGTTCCTCGCGATCTCCCGGCTGATTGTCGACGGAGCCCGACCCAAAATGGCGGCGATACGACGCACTCCATGGCCCTGAGCAAGCTGGAAGCCGATCTCTTCCCGCTCACGCAACGACAAAAGCCCTGCACGGGGCACACTGAAATCCGGAAGCGGCGATGGCAACACCTTCTGATGGTCGCTCAACCATCGGTACGCGGTCGGACGCGACACCCCGGCGGCCCGCGCCGCTACGGCTACCGCTAGCCCGGCATCCAGCCCTTCCCAGAACGCTAAACGAACACTCAACGGCGACCACGGTCTGCCCATCGACGACACCCCACAGAATTCAGGGTGTTGCACTCACCGCCTGAACTCGCCCCCTTGGCGCTGACCCTTACGCAAGAAAGCCCGGATTTCGCCGGCGACCGCGGGGGCGCCGCCGGTCGTGGCGCCGGGTCCTGTGGCGCCACTGCCGCCGCCAGCGATGTGCACCCGCCGCCCGGCGTTCGGTCGGACATTGTCAACGGATCCCAGCCCGAGCAGCACGGCGTTCACCTGCTGGCGGGCATACAAAGGGTCCTTCGCTGCGCCGGAGCGAAGCAAGGACAGGTCCCGCAGCCCTTCTTCGTCAAGTCATCTGGCGGCGACTGCTTAGGACAAGCGCCAAAGGGGCATGGAATTTTCAGCGCTTGGCCCTAGTCTCCAAGCCCAGGAAGTCCAAGGCTTCGACCTCGAACTGGGCTAGAAGTTCTGGGGTGCGTAAAAGTGACACAGTTGCCGATTCCCATGAGCGGAACCATTGGAGTTTAACATTCGGCAACGGACGCTGGTCGGTCCGGAGCCAACAACGCTTAGCAGCACCCCCAATGCAGCGTCGACGACGACGACGCGCTAAAGAAAGGCAAGACCGATGCAAGAAGACCTGGTCACGACTCCGGTCCTAGTGCCCGAAATAGAACGATCGACCGAATTTAAGCTGAGCGGCAAGATGGGGACGTTCGGACTCCTAACCACCGTCCTGGCGTTCACGGCACCGCTCGGCGTTGTCTACGGTTTCGTCTCCGTCAACATCTCCTTCGGCATCGGAGTGCCGATCGCATTCCTCGCAGTCGGGGTCCTGATGGTGCTATTCGCACTCGGCTTCACCAGCATGACGAGGGCCATTCCGCGCCCCGGTGCGTTCTACACCTATATTCGCGCCGGACTCGGTCGGCCCGCTGGCCTGGGCGGATCCTTCCTCGCGCTCGGAACCTACGGGTTTAACATCACCTCGGCCATCGTGGTCGCGGGCATCGCGGTAAACAACCTCGCCAGCGCCTTCACCGGCCACGCGCTCGCTCCCTGGTGGGCGTGGAGCCTCATCATGCTTGTCGCGGCATGGGTACTCAGCTACTTCAATGTCGAGCTCTCGGCAAAGGTCCTCTCGGTCATCCTGTGCATCGAGGTCACGCTCGTGGTGATCTTCGACGCCGTCATGATCACCAATGGGGGCCCGGAGGGGCAGTCGTTCGAGCCATGGAACCCGGCAAACCTATTCACCCCAACGATCGGTGTCCTCCTGCTGTTTAGCATCGGAGTGTTCAACGGCTTCGAGGCGACGGCCATTTATCGCGACGAGGTACTGCGTCCCTCCGTGACGATCCCTCGCGCCACGCAGCTGACAATCGTCTTCCTCGCCGTCTTCTACGCGATCTCGGCCTACGCCCTAATCCTCTCGGTCGGCACGAACCAAGCAGTCACGACAGCCGGAGCGAACGCCCCCCAGATGATGCCGAACGCCCTGCTCAAGTACTTCGGGGTCTTCGCAGACCAGCTCGTCTCCATCCTGCTGATCACGAGCTTCTTCGCCTCGATGCTGTCCCTGCAAAACATCCTGTCGCGCTACACCCACTCTCTCGCCGTGGACGGGATCTTCCCCCGCTACCTCGCGAAGGTGCACGGCAAGCACGGTTCGCCTCACCGCGCAGCCGTCGCCGTCGGCGCCGTCCTCCTCGTGGTCCTGGTGATCCTGGTGCTCTCGGGCGGGGACGAGAACGCGCTCTACGCCGCAGCGGGCGGTGTTGCCTTTTACGGAATGCTGCTCCTGCTGGCACTGACCGCAGTAGCGATCATCGTCTACTTCCGGCGTAACCCGTCCGGCATCTCCTTTTGGCGGACCTGCATCGCACCGGCTATCGCGCTGCTCGGTATCGGATTCGCGCTCGTCACCGGAACACTGAACATGAACCTTCTCGTCACCGGTGACCCGCTGCTCCTCACAGTTCTCCTGCTCATCCCATACGCCGCGACCGTCGCGGGGATCATCCTCGCATTCATCCTGCGTCGCCGCAGGCCGGAAGTGTACAAGCGCATTGGACGCACCCTCGAGTAGAGCACCCGGCTCCCGCCGGCGTCGACTACGCGCGCCCCCCCGAACAAGCCCTATCCGCACTCGGAACTACTAACTGAAAACGCCCAGGCCAGCCCGCAATCAGCCGGGCCGGCCTGGCCGAAATTAGAGATTCCGGCGAAGTACTCCCACCTAGAGAATTGAGGAACCCATGAACCGAGTTCAAGACAAAGTCACTATCATCACGGGCGCAGCCCGTGGTCAAGGCGAAGCACATACACGGCTTTTCGCTGCTGAGGGCGCATCCGTGCTCATGACCGACGTTCTAGACGACGCCGGCCGCGCGGTCGCTGCCGAGCTACAAGAAGCCGGTCACGATGTGCACTACCGGCACATGAACGTGTCCTCGGAAGAAGACTGGGCGTCGGTTGTTGCTGAAGCAGAGCAGCGATGGGGACGAGTCAACGTGCTCCTCAACAATGCTGGAATCGTTGGTTCGATGAAAGCAGCCGACCAAGAAGCCCTATCGGCGTGGGCAAAAGTAACTGATATTAATCAGCAAGGCGTATTCCTAGGAATTAAGCACGTCGTCCCTGCCTTGCGCCGCGCGGGAGGCGGTGCCATCGTGAATACCTGTTCCATCAACGGCACCGTAGGAGGACCTGGATTTTTCTCTTACCAAGCCTCGAAAGGTGCGGTACGGATGATGACGCGAGCCGCAGCACTCGAATACGTCAATGACGGCATCCGGGTCAACTCAGTCTCGCCTGGACTTATCATGACAGCGATGGCTGCAGAGGAAGGTGCAGAATCCAATCGTGCTTTCGCTGATGCCACACCGATGAAGCGGGGAGGCCGTCCGGAAGAGGTCAGCTTCGGAGTGCTGTTCCTAGCGAGTGACGAAGCCAGTTATATCACCGGCACGGACCTGCTGATAGACGGCGGTTATACGGCTCAGTAACGACTCAGCGGCAGACCTCGCGCGGACCGCGACCTGGAAGCACCAGATCGCGGTGCGTAGCGAACGGCCGGTTCTGGGCCTGCGCTGCGTCGAAAAAGCGCTGCGAATCCTCCAAAATCGCCTGACATCCGGCTTGATGTCCCAATATCGGACAGAGCGAGTTCTGCTCACAGACCTAGTGTCGTAGTAGAGCGACGAACATCAGGCATTGGATGCACCCCGCCTTGGATTGGAGGATGTTTATTCGAATGTCAGAACAAGTTGCAAGCTTTGCCACCCGCTTCGCTACTTTGCGGAAGCGGCACATCGCCATACAAATGTGGCGGAATACCTGTTCCATCTTTAACGTTGGACGCTCGACGACTGGAGCCCAAATGACCAACCAAACCGCCGTCCCTACATTCACGTCGGCGCTGACAGATCGGCGAGCTACCATACCGACAATTGTCCCTCACATCATTTCCGGCGAAGAGCTGTTCGTTGGCCCGCGAATCTCACGTGAGGACCCTAGCGATCCTTCAATCATCATCAGCGGCTGTCATGACGCATCCGCGGAATTGGTACAGCGTGCAGTAAACGTTAGCCGTGTTGCGCAGCGGGAGTGGGAGCTTGTTCCACTCCGGGAGCGTATCGACCGCGTTCGCAGTGCAATTGTCTTTGTAGAAAGCCACATTGATGACTGGACAGTGCGAGTGGCTCTGGAGACAGGCAAGGGACATGTGCCCGCCCGAGCGGAAATCCTGGAAGGACTTGAATTCCTCCGTAGGTATTCAACTCACGCTGAACAGGAAGGTGCATTCGAGGAAGAACTTGAAGCCGGAGACGGCACCCTTGCCAACCAATCCGTTCTTCGTCCGTACGGGGTCTTCGGTGTTATCACGCCGTTCAACTACCCGTTTGCTCTGGCTGCCGGTCCTGCGATTGCAGCAATACTGGCTGGCAATGGTGTTGTTATCAAGACAGACCACCGTGGGGCCTGGTCCGGTCATGCAGTCTTCGAGATGTTTGATGCCATGGATCTGCCGATGGGATTGGTCAACGTGGTGCACGGTGCAGACGGCCCGGGAAGGGCCTTGGTTTCCTCCGACGTGGACGGCTTGTCGTTCGTGGGTTCGGCGCAGGTTGGGGCTGCCATCCTCCGCCAGGTCGCTGCGGGGCCTTACCTTCGACCGGTAATTGCCGAGATGGGGGGAAAGAATCCGGTCATTGTCACGGACACTGCAGACCTGGATGCAGCGGCCGAGGGTATCGTCTTCTCTGCTTTCGACCTCGCTGGCCAAAAGTGCACTGCACTGTCCCGCGTCCTGGTCACGCCCGGAGCACACGATATTCTCGTGAAACTGGTGACCGAGAAAGCGGCCGCATTGCACATGGCGGGTCCAGCAGATCCCGGGGCTTTCGCCGGGCCGGTCATAAGCGTCGAAGCAGTTGAGCGCTATGAACGAATCCTGACAGAGGCCCGACGCGCCGGTTTTTCGGTGGCTGGCGGCGGACGTCTTGACACCAGCAACTACCTAGTCCGTCCTGTAGTCATTTCCTCGGTACCGGAAGACCACGCTTTAGCGCGTGACGAGCATTTCCTGCCCTTGATCACGATCAGCGAAGTCCCTACTTTTGAAGCTGCGCTTGAAGCCGCAAACGATGTGCCGCTGGGGCTTACGGCCGGCCTCTATACAGGGGACCACGAGGAGATCCGCATGTTCCTTCGGCGGGTCGAAGCGGGTTGCATCAATGTAAATGTGCCCGGGCACGCCACCACCTCATGGTGGCCCGGGCTGCAGACCTTCGGTGGCTGGAAGGGTAGTGGGTCGACTGGCAAGCAGGGGTACGGCAAGTGGTACGTTCAGCAATTTGCTCGTCAACAGAGTCGCAAGCTCCCGGTGGAGCTTCAAGCTTTGCTGGACGACTGAGCGCAGCAAGGAATTAGTCTACGCAGAAATTGCGGAGCGCGGTTCAGCTCAGGTCGGACTCTCCAGTCATGAGCTGAACCGTTGGACAGATGTGTTGTCCGTTAAAAGACCCGGGAAGTGGTGGCCTCGATGACGATTTCTAATCTGCCAGAGTTTGAGCCGAGCACAATCAAGGCAGGACCAGAAGCGCTAGCAGCACTCAGGGCGCTGCGAGGGCGGTTCCTGGCCGATCCGCATCGGACTGATTTGTCGTCCCTGAGGCCGGTAATTGCCAGGTCGTGGCGACGAAGCCTCGCCTGCAATGTCAACCCCGGGACAAAGGTTGTCGAATCAATGGCTGATCCGCAACTAGACGAACAGTTGCTCAAATGTGCCGAGCCCGTCATGAGCGACCTCGAACGAATGTGTTTGGATACAAACGGGTGCGTGAGCCTGACCGATCCCCTCGGCACAATGTCCGTGGTGCGGGGCGAACCTTCGGTCCTTCGCTGGGCCGACCGCCTCTTCACTCTAGGAAGCCGCGTTTCGGAAGATCTCAGTGGGACCAATTCCGATGGTACTGCTCTCGAAGAAGGCACTTCAGTTCAGGTCTGGGGCAGTGAGCATTTCGCTGAGAACCTCCAGGATATTTGTTGCACGTCGGTGCCAATCCGGGATCCCCTGCGCGGATCGATTCGTGCCGTTTTGTCATTGACTCTGCCTGCGCCCATCGCAAACGAATCCGATCCTCGGTCCATCCTGTTGATCGTTCAGGGCGCTGCCGCGGAAGTATCGCGGAGGCTAGCGGCCCGGTTGGCTGCCCGCGAGCAGGCATTGTTGTCCGCATATCTTCGAGAGGTTCGCAAGCGTGGCTCCGACGCTGTGGTAGCCATGGATGGACGAACGACTATCGCAAGTCGGGCAGCCATGGGCATGCTTGCTCAAAGCGACTATGCGGTCCTCGCGGGATATGCCCGTACATCCCAAGATCTACGTCAACCGCTTGAGCACAATGTCACGGTTGTGTCTGGCCGCGTCCTGCAACTTCAGATACGTCAAGTCGACACGGGAGACGATCCTGTCGGGACAGTCATGCGGCTGCGGCCAGCGCCCGTTCCTCAGCCCAGTGCTACACGGGTCGGAGTATCCGAGCGATTGGATGGGTTTGAGCAGCTGGTGGGAGAGGGCCTTGCCTTCCGTCGAGCCCTGGAAGCTGCCGCCACGGCGTGCAGCCGAATGATGCCTGCTTACATAGTCGGCGAACCGGGAACGGGCAAGAGATTCCTAGCCGAAGCAGTGGCATCCCGTCTGGCTAGGACGTCGGTGGTTCTCGATTGCGGCTCAGGATCTCCTCATGACCGCTTTGACTATGGCCGGCTGATGGAAGCCTTGGACAATGAGTCCGCAGTTGTAGTTCACCATATTGACGCTCTTGCAGCTGATGATCGGGATCGGCTCGCAACTACGTTGGCTGACCTGGAACAGCCTCGAGTCGTGCTGACTTCAAGGAAGCTAACCGACATGATGCTTCCACTTATAGCAGCGCTGCGCGGGATCGAGATTCAAATGCCTGCCCTGCGGCAGCGTCGGGACGACATACCAATGCTTGTGCGTAGCTTTCTGAGTGCCTCGGCCAACGGTCCGCGTCGCGCCTCTCCTCGCCTAATTGAGGCGCTTGCGGTGGGCGATTGGCCCGGCAACATTCGGCAGCTCAGGGACGTTCTGGAATCAGCATCAGCTCATGCTGTGCAGGGCATCATTGGCCCTGAGGATCTAACGGAGGCCCACAAGGGATTGCTGGCTAGAAGTCGGCTCACACGCCTTGAAGAAGTGGAATTACAACAGATCCGAGAAGCCTTGACCGAGGCCGACGGCAACCGGGTGAGGGCCGCGGTGATTTTGGAAATCAGCCGCTCAACACTGTATAGAAAGATGGATACTTACGCACGTCGCGGCTTTGAACTTGGTCTTCAGGCGGACGACTGAATGTTGGTCTTCGTCGCGTGGGTGGTTCATTGGCGAAGAAGTTGCCCAACTCTTCCTGCGCCCCCGACCGCGGGGACCGCTGTCGCTGCGGTGTCGCGGAGGAGGTGTGACCTGCGCACAGACAATTCGGGGTATAAACACCCAGAAACAACTCGCGGTACTGCGACTTGGTCCTTGGCTGATCGTCAATCTACTCAGATCGTAGGGACCAAAGGCACTCCCGACTTAGGCTAGGGCTAGCCGGCCGGGTTTCTGCCTGCGTGCCCGAGAACCAGCATTTCAGGGAGGTCAACTGGACGCGTTCGAAGCGCAGATCCGGAATGCGATCGACGGCGAGTTCATCCGACTAGAGCTTCCAGAGCACGGTTCTGCTTGGGAAGCCCCAAAAAAGTCGCTGCCCATCTTTCGACCTCAGCTGTCCCGCTGGATCCGAGCGGGGCGCAGCGGGGTGCTGTTGTTGCGTGTCTGGCAACAACCAGATCGAAGTTCTTCAGGGTTTCAACAAGACCTTGATTAATGGGCCGGCGGAGGCACCTCGTCCCACCTTCAGCGTCTTGACCATGGTGTTAAGACTGTGTCCAGGGCAGTTGTCTTTGCGCTGAGTTTGAGTGGTTGCGGAATCTACGGCAATTTGTGACCTGTCTCAAAACAGGACTGTGCCGAGTCCCAAGATAGCGGAGCCTAGATCCATGGGTGTTCACAAAACTCTATTGCCGGTGTCTGCGGCCTACATGCACGGCCACTGACGTTTCAGGCCCACGCGTCGCCGACCGGACGTCGCTGAGCTGTCGACCGCCACATCATCCAGCCGCTCTCCCAGCGGTCCCGACCCACTGCCTTGCGGATCATCGTTGACAAGGCAGAAAAATGCACAAAGGAGCACACCAAAATGACCACCTCAGCCATCAAATCCACGGCCATAACAGCCAGCGCCGAGGCAGGTGACGATATCGTCTCCTCTTGGGTCGCGGCACTAGAAGGTGCGCTGAGTTCCCGCAATGCCGCGGCCATCAACGAGTTGTTCGAGCGTGATTGCACAGTGCGCGACCTTTTGGCGCTGTCCTGGGACTTCCGAAACGCCGTCGGTCGCGACGAAGTCGTTGAACTTTTGAGTGCGGCTGACTCATCGACAGAAATCTCTGTGAGGGTTCGACGTGAGCCGCTCCCTATCTTGGGCCATGAAAATGGACGTCGAACCATCGCGCAGTTCCTGAGCTTTCGCACGAAAGTCGGCGAGGGGGAAGGATTTGTCAAGCTAGTCGAGGGGGAGGGCGGCGCTTATCGGGCTATGGCCTTTGTCCTCGCCCTCAGCGCTGTTGACACCCACCCCGAACAAGTCGGCGACCTACGGCCTTTGGGGCGCAGTCACGGCCCGAATCCGTCCCGTCTCCCATGGCATGAGGAACTTGATCACGAGTTCACGCGAAAAGACCCCACCGTGGTTATCCTGGGTGCTGGGCACAACGGCCTGATGCTCGCCGCACGACTACGCGTTTTGGGAATTCCTACCTTGATCGTAGAGAGCAATGCACGGGTGGGTGATAACTGGAGGAATCGGTACAGTTCGTTAGCTCTGCACACGCCGCTTGCCTCTGATCAACTGCCGTATGTCCCATTCCCGCCTACTTGGACTCGCTTTACGCCGAAGGACAAATTTGGGGACTTTCTCGAAAGCTACGCGTCGTTGTTGGACCTCGCGGTGTGGACGGGTTCGACTGCAGAGAATGTGAATTTCGATGTAATGGGCGGCCGATGGTCATTGGACGTTATTCGCCCGGATGGTTCACGCCGGACGCTCACTCCGCAACACCTCGTTTTCGCTACGGGAATGAACGGGGAGGCTCACCGGCCCGATCTCCCGGGCGAGGCGGACTATAAGGGGACCGTCATACATGCGGTCGACTACAAAGGTGCCGAGGCATGGGCCGGGAAGCAAGCTGTTGTTGTGGGCACTGGCGTCAGCGGACACGATCTCGCGCAGGATCTCGCGGAGCATGGCGTCGACGTGACCATCATCCAGCGTTCAGGCACGGTGGTGATGGACACGTCGACCTTCCACGCTGTGATGCATGCGAATCACACGGGGGGTCACTACACGGTTGACGAAGCTGATTTGGTCAACGCTTCGACGCCTTTCGGTGCGCTTCCCTCATACGGTGCGGCACAGCTTGCCCTCGTCAAAGAACGGGACCACGAACTTCTCGCGGCTCTCTCCGCGGCCGGATTCAAGCTCAGCGATGGACCTAACGGCCAAGGCGTGCTTGGCCTGATATTCGGGCAGAACGCTACAGGGTACTACTACAACGCCGGCGCGTCGGAACTCATCGCTGATGGCACTGTCAAGCTGCGCCACGGTAGCGTCACTAGTTTCAACTCTGCCGGGATCGTACTCGATGACTGCAGTTCTGTCGAAGCCGACCTCGTAATTTTTGCAACGGGATACCGTGGCCCCGCAACTGCCATAAGGAAAGTGCTCGGAGATGCAGTCGCAGACCAGGTCGGCAATTTCGCGGACGTCGGCGAGGACCGCGAATACGGACGCCTTTGGCGTCAGACCGGCGTCGACAAATTGTGGTTTATGGTTTCGCTCGGCATCGGCGACGGACGCTTCTACTCCAAATTGCTCGCGTTGCAGATCGCGGCGATGGACGCAGGGACCCTATGCAACTCAGGGAACTGACGACAGCCCCACTGAGAATTCAGACAAGCGAACACAAGCCGCGGGCAGCCGGCCATTGACCAGTAGCTGTGGTGAGTTTTACGAATGCGCACTGCGGCGACTCTCCCACGTCGTCCCCTTGCTCCGATCGCTAGGTGCATTCCCCCTTACATGCTTTCCTCGGGGACTCCTTCCGAGACCAGTGAGGACAGGCCTTCGACTTCCATCGACCGTAGGATGCCGGCCCGCCTGGCAGTCGCGGCTGCCTTCTCACGGTGGATCGCCTCGAAGTGTACTTCGTGGTCGAAATTGCCGTCGTCGTCCCAAGAGCCCGTCACCGTTGTGTCTCCTTCGCGGGGATGGGGTGGCCGGGACAGTATAAGTCCCGGCCACCTTCGAGGTTAGCTGGCGAGCAGCTCGATCAGTTCACGGGCGTCGGGCACCAGTGCTGCGCCGCCGTCCTTCATCAGACGGTGGCAACCCGCGGAATCGGTCCACGAAACCGGACCGGATGGAATCCATGACTTCGGAGACAAACTTCTTCAAGGCCCTCCAGAACGCTCTCCGTGGTGGAAACGGAAAGATGGCGAGCAGATCCGCGCGGACAAGGCGGCAGCCGGCGAGGCCTATCTGGCTATCGTGGGACACACCAATTCAGCTTGGTGGGTACAGGACTGGGACAGTCATGGCCGGGTCTATTTCTCCGCCCAAGGACCATTCAGAGTTGCCAGCGACAGCACGCCTTCCTCAACGGCACTGAGTAATACACTCCGCGGCTCTTCACCACATCTCCTCTTGAAGGCCGGGCTACACAGGCGTTTGAAGAGAGCGGGCAAGTCCACCCCGTCTCCGCCCCCTACGCGCTCAGTGGGCTTCTTCATCAGAGTCAGGCAGACCAAGCGCTAATCGGATTGTAGTTCTGTCGCCGGCCTCGTGGTTCATGCGGTATCCGACGCAGCACATGAGCAGGCAATGCGTCGCTTGGCGGAGGCAACAGGAATCGCGCCGGTCGAGTATGCGACAACGCGGCTATTGGGAACCAGAGCTGAGGCGAGCGCCGGGGATGCAAAAGAAGACTTTGCTGATCAGAGAATCCGAGCTGTCCTGGCGACTTTCGGCCGCGACGACCAGATCACAATCGTCCCGCACATTGATACTGAAATGGGACACCTCAGTGCCGTTCAATTCCCTTGGAACTAGGACGGCTGTCGGCTGGGCTGCGCGGAAGCGTGAAACATCAAGCCAAGCAGGCTGTTGAAGATAGACAGTATATTCATCGAATTCCACGATCCGGAGTTCCCCAATAGTGTCGACGGCCCAGAAGAGCTCCATAGCTTCGTGAATTTCCACCACCCGGACTTGGAAGTTGCGAGTTCCTTTCCGGGCATGGATCTCATCTCCGATACTCAAATCACGGCAGTAAAGTACTTTACCGGGGAACGTCGGTCCTTAGAATGTCCCGGCCGGCACTTGTAACAGCGCCGGCCAGGACATGATTGATGGTGTTATCCGTTGATGATCTGGGGCTGTCCCAGGTGTTTGAGGCCCTCGACGCCGAATTCCAGGCCGTAGCCCGATTGCTTGGCTCCGCCGAAGGGCACCCGCGGATCGACTGCTCCGTGTTTGTTAATCCACACAGTGCCGGCTTGCAGGCGCGCGGCAACGGTACGTGCCCGCTCAAGATCCGGAGACCAGACAGATGCCCCCAGCCCTACATCGAGTTCGTTGGCCATGGCTATGGCTTCGTCGACCGTCCGGTATCGGATGATGGGCAGTGCGGGGCCGAACTGTTCTTCTGTGACCAGCGGGTTGCCGTTGTCGATGTCGGACACGAGAG
Organism: Arthrobacter sp. 2RAF6; assembly: GCF_052115205.1. NCBI lineage: Bacteria > Bacillati > Actinomycetota > Actinomycetes > Micrococcales > Micrococcaceae > Arthrobacter > Arthrobacter sp. 2RAF6. The sequence continues at coordinate 85,019 of NZ_JBFRGF010000009.1, forward strand.
TCGTGGGGTAGAAGTAGCCCGGCTGATCTGTTTCCGGGTTACCTCCTATGAGGATACGGGCCCCAGATTTCCGTGCTTGGTCGACAAGTCGTTCCACGATGTCGTACTGGGCCTTGTTCTGAAGCGGTCCCAGGACGTTGTTCTCGTCAAGCCCAACCCCCATTGGCATTGCCGAAGCTACCTCGGTGAGGGCCTCACAGACTGCCTCGTAGATATCCTCGTGGACGTAAAGGCGCTTCAGTGCCGCGCAGGTCTGGCCAGTGTTGATGAAAGCGCCCCAAAAGAGTCCTTCGGCGATGGCCTTGGGGTCTGCATCCGGAAGTACGATTCCGGCGTCGTTGCCGCCCAATTCCAGTGTCAGGCGCTTGATGGAGTCCGCGGAGGACTTGATGATGGCCTTGCCAGTGGCGGTAGAACCGGTGAACATGATCTTGCTGACGGCCGGGTGGGAGGCCAAGGCCTCACCAACGTCCCGTCCACCGGAAACGGCGGTCAGAAGGCCAGCCGGTATGACCGAGTTGAGGACTTCCACGAGGGCGAGAACGCTCAATGGGGTGTATTCGCTGGGTTTGACGATGACCGCATTGCCCATTCGCAGCGCGGGGGCGACTTGCCAGATAGTGATCATCATGGGCCAGTTCCACGGTCCGATGGCACCGACGATCCCAAGTGGGCGGTAATGCACTTCGGCCCGGGTTTCGCCGTCGTCGACGAGTATTTCTGGCTCCAGGGGCGTGGCGGCGGCGGCCCGCAACCAGGCTGAGCACGCACCGACTTCGAATCGTGCGTTGGGTCCGTTCAATGGCTTTCCCTGTTCACGGGAAAGGATCTGCGCCAGTTCCTCGGAGTGGGCATTAACTGCTTCTGCGGCGGCCAAAAGTACAGCCGAGCGGACTTCGTGCCCTGCCTCAGCCCAAGCCGGTTGCGCCGCTCTGGCTAGATCTATTGCATTCTGGAGGTCCGCGACCCCGTGCTGAGGGGCGTAGCCCACTGTTTCACCAGTGGCCGGATCCTTGATTTCGCGGCCGTTATCGGCGGCGTTGATGGATGCCAGCAGAGTATGCTTCGTCTCTGGAACAACAGTCATGATGGTTCCTTGTCATGGAGTTCGGTAAGGGTTACGGGAAGCGCCCGCGGATTGCACCGAGTTATGCGTTCGACGGGGGGCGTGTGCAGCAAGGCCTTATTGGTTCGCCGTCGCCCTGGCCACCAGTGATGCTGTCGAAAGCCGGTGGTCGTATTCAACTTGGGTGGGTGGAGCATGGCTTAGCCGTGGCGCCGCTCGACGCGACCCCCTGGCTAAGCGGATAGCTACTGGGCGTTGCTGGCGCCGTCGGTGACGACTACGAACTTCTCGAAGGGCTCGTGAACTGTCCAGCGGCTAAGGGTTCCCTTCTTGAAGGAGTAGAGGTCCCCTGCCTTCAGCTCGACGGTTTCTCCCGAGTCGAGCAGTTCGATGCTCGCGGAGCCGCGGATGACGTAGCCGGACTCGTCGCCCAGCGGAACGTCATATAGCGGTGAGGTTGCCGGCTCAACGCGCCAAAACGCAGCGACGTGCATTGTTCCGTCGTAGGCAGTGGTACGCAGGACAGCAATCTCCCCAAAACGCGAGACCCCGCCGGTGCCCCCGGCCTCCGGGTAGTCGAAGGGGACGAACTCGGCAGCAATGTGGCTGGTGATGACATGATTCCAAGTACTGCTGGTTTGACCGGACATCGGTGTCCCTCCGTAGTAGTAGGCATTGACGCGTATGATGCGTTCTCGTCAAGCTAGTTTGTGACGAAACCCACACAAGTGGTCGACGCTTCGCGCAGAGGCAATAGCCGTAACGTGCAAACTTGGATTCAACCGGCAGGACCATCAGATGGATTCCTCTACCAATAGCCCCGCTACCTGGGTGCGGATGATTTCGGACAACTTCATCTCGCTTAAGGTCAGCGATGCCACGGCGGATTTCCAAGGTTCGTTGCACCGGGTTGAATTGGGCGGAGTGCGGTTGACCAGGGTTGGAACAACGAATTCGCGTGTTCTCCGTACCGACGAAGCCGCACGGGCGGACGCATGCGACGACCTGCTGATTCTGATGTCTCTATCAGGTAATGCAGTCGTGCGGCAAGAGGACCGGGAGATTATCCTGAGGCCAGGAGCCGCTTCAGTGCACGTTGCGAACCGGCCCTATGAACTAGCCTTTGACGGTTCCAGCCGCGTGCTCGTTCTGCAAGCGCCTCGCCGGATAGTGCCCTCATCTGAGCTGCTCTCTGTTGAACGCCGGAGGGTGGCTACCGATAATGCGATGACGCGGGTTTACAGGGCCTTCGCAACAGAAACGCTCGACGTGGCTGACCAACTTTCCCAAAGTGAACACGACGAACTCGGTGCTACAGCTGCGGGGCTGGCGCTCAGCGTTCTCGGAGCGGTCCCTGATCGGTTTGCGTCTTCGGCGGAAGGGTATCGATACGTTCTGGCCACCGCGCAGTCGTTCATCCGCGCCCATCTGAGTAACCCCGAACTATCGCCCGCGTTGGTGGCCGATAGCCAGCACGTCTCGCTGAGAACGCTGCAACTTGCCTTTGCCGTGTTCGACTCCAGCCCTGCGGCCTTCATACGTGCCGAGCGATTGGATCTCTCCCGGCGCCTGCTCGCCGACCCTCGCTATGCCACGCTATCTGTAAGCCAGATAGCTTGGCGGGTCGGGTACCCAGAGGTGAACGTCTTCATCCGATCCTTCAAACGTCAGTATGGGACCACCCCTGGTCAATGGCGGAGAGAACCTGCGTCCTGACCAGGAGTTGATGTGCGATGTACTTGGTACGTCACGGAACGTCACGTCTTTGGTTCGGTACCCCCAACTTGGATGCCTGTCGACAGGGTTTCGCAGGCCGGAAACACCAAACCTGCGAAACCCTGCACTGATCCGCCTTGTAGCTTGTTTGCGTTACTCTCGAGCTTGTCCGCTCTTGCGCTGCGGCCATACGACGCCGACACTCTTCATCCCTTTGGTGACATCCATTTCAGGGTGGTCCAGCACTACCGAGCGCAATGAAGGGCTACCGACCACGACCGGTTTGAACTTCTCGAAGCTGGCGTTGATCTCCTGCTGGAGCTCCTCAGGGAGGCCATACTCTTCGTAGCATGCGTAGAGACAATCAAACATTGCATTCCAGTGAACATCGGTCAACCCCATGCCGCGGTGAGCTGTGACCATGTCACGTCCCCGATAGCGAACATTGCCTCCCCACTCGGCGGCTAGGAAATCGACGAAGTTAATGTGTTCCCTGTTGAAGGACGACTCGGGCATGTGGTCCCATATGTGGCCAATGTCCGGATGCTGCATGCCCTTTTTCAGAGCTGCACCAGCGAACGCGAAGATTGCGTCGTAACCGCCGAGCCGCTCGTAGAGAGAGGCAGAAGCTGGGGCAGTGGTTTCTTGAGTGGATTCACGCATAGTTTAACTCCTTAGATTTCCACGTATTGTTCGACAGCTGGTTTTGACTGTTCGGCCGTTGGCGCCTGAGTTTCGGCGTGGGATTCGGTGACGACCGCGTTGCGAGTGCGGTTGAAGTGGACTTTAAAGACGTCGGGGCGCGAGTAGTGGCCCACAGGGTCCGCCGCGTTCTTGGCTTGGAGTATTGCCGCGTAGTCGATGTCAGCGTAGATGATGCCTTCTACTTCGGGAGGAAGTGGCTCTGCCAGGCTGCGGCCGTCCGGGCCGAAGATTCGTGCATGTCCTCCGCCGAGGTTCAGGAACTGCTTCTTGACTTCCGTGTCCGCCATGAGTTTCTGGCCGGCGGGGCCGACCAGACCGCAAGGGGCAACAACGAATGTCTGCCCTTCCACTGCGTACTGCCGGGAAGCCCCGACGTTAACCTCCGGGCTCAGGGCGTGCACCGCACCCTCAAAAAGCGAGAAACTGGGCCATGCTGCGACGTGAAGTTGCTCGCCTTGGGCGAACATGGCGTACTTCGTCAATGGCTGGAGATGTTCCCAGCACGCCAAGTGGCCCACCCTACCGAGTTCGGTATCAATAACCTGAATATCAGATCCGTCGCCTTCGCCGAAAAGTGTGCGCTCCACATGGGTCGGTTTCAGCTTGCGACGCGTTAGCTTTGTGGTCCCGGTTTTGTCGATGAACGCCTGCGAAATGTAGAGCGAGCCACCGTCACGCTCACTGAACCCGAGCGAGATCGATATGCCGAAATTTCGTGCCGCCTCTTCGACACGGATAAATTCAAGGCTTCCGGGGACCAAAGAGTTCTGAGCATAAGTGAGCTGGAACTGCGACTGCCAGGCTACCGAGTCGAGCCAGAGAAACCACGGGTACCCGGGTATCCACACTTCCGGAAATGTAATGAGGTCAGCCCCGTTATCAGCGGCTTCCCTGGTCAGGGCTATGGTCTTTTCGATGCCACCTGATAAGTCGTTCCAGACTGGTTCTGCCTGGACTGCGGCTACGCGGAGCTGCTTGGAATAGTCGGACATGCTATCTCCTGGGGTGTCTGAGGGAGTACAGGGAAACTCCGTACTTCATTGTGATAAGCACCACGCGCAGAGTTCTCGACGATGCCCGCATGCCGTTCGACGATTCGTGTACACCCCCGCGGCGAGAACCTAGGCTATTCACATGCCCTGCACAAGTGCCGAAACAGCCGAACAATGGTCCTCTGCCTGCAGCCAGGCTTTCGTTCCGCTGAAAGTTCGCTCGGCGTCCGTAGGCTTCACCGCCAGTCTTGAGCAGGCCCAGTTGCCGAGGAATGTCAGCATCGCCAAGGTCGTCAGCGAAGCCTCGGAGGTGTACAGGAGCCATGATCTGGTCAGGATGCATGAACGTGATGACATGCTGCTTTCCTTGCAACGCTCCGGAGTGGGGAACATCCTGCAGCATGGACGTTCCGCTCCGTTACAGCGAGGCCAAGCTGCCATGTACGACGCGTCTTCCCCCTACAGCCTGCAGTTCCCTTCGAAGATGAGCGAAATGGTTCTACAGGTTCCGCGGTCCGTAGTGCCGCTGACGGGTCTGGCTTTTGAAGGCCTGACAGCGCGTGTGCTCCCACCCTCTGCGTCTTTGACGGTCTTGACCAGTTTGTTGTGTTCGTTGGATCCAAAAGAGGCGGAAATCGGGAGCGAGATTGCTGCTGAACATCTGGCCGACGCCACGGTGAGTTTGCTAAAAGCAGTACTCGTATCAACAAGTATCGCGGGGAGGCCAGAAGTCGATGCTTCCATCTTGCACGTTGCGTTTTGTGGGTACGTCAACCAGCATTTCAGCGAATCTGACCTTGGGGTGGAGAGAATTGCTGGTGCGCATCACGTATCCGTGCGCTTGGTGCACAAAGTTTTTGCCGCAGAAGGCGATACTCCAGCTGGATTTATACGTCGGGTTCGCCTCGGGCATGCACGGTTTTTGCTTCGGGACGGGCATTCAGTGACAGGAGTTGCTTATCGTGTGGGCTTTTCAAACCCTGACACGTTCACCAGAGCTTACAAACGACACTTTGGCCTTCTGCCATCAGAAGACTCACGCCTTTAGGGGCCCCTTTCCTTCACCTGATCGCCCCCCGCCGAGCAGGCCATTGCTGGCTTGTTAGTCGGCCCATGGCCAACCTAGAAAGCGCGGATCCGTCAGAAGTCTCGGGCCAATTCATACCGCTCCCGACATGTGCCGCCGGAAACGACGGCGGCGGCACGCTGGGCCGGGTTGCCGGACTTGAAGATGCCGGAACCGACGAACACGCCGTCCGCACCGAGCTGCATCATCATCGCTGCGTCGGCCGGGGTGGCGATACCGCCGGCGGTGAACAGGACGACCGGGAGCTTGCCTGCGGCGGCGATTTCCTTGACCAGTTCGTACGGGGCCTGCAGTTCCTTGGCCGAGACGTACAGTTCGTCCTCCGGCATGGAGGTCAGCTTCTTGATCTCGACCTGATCCTCGAGAAGCGACGGTCCAGCGGGCTCATCGTCCTCAGCCGGCACGCCGAAACACAGCTCCACCGCCGGCTGGTGGAAATCCGCGACTGTGAAATGGCCAGCCCCACGATAGACGGGCGCCTCGACGCACACGGCCGCTCAGTCGTCGAACGCGCCGAACTCGCCCTTCAGAGACGCTCCGGCGCACGGCTCACGGCTCACGCGAAAGATTCTGGTCCAAGTAACAAGACGCTCAGGCGTCATGCGGCGCTGCCCCGACCCAGCCATGAAGACGCAGAAGAATCTTCGCTGTTTGTCATTCTGATGCTCGATCATCGCTGGGCGGGTCCTCCGCGCAACCAGGGCGCTTTACGCCGACCCCCCTCCAAAACTTCTCTCCGCGCTCCGCTTCTTTCCTCGCGAACTTTTGGATTGTTGCCGGTCCCCCAAGTTGCACTCCGGCCCCTCATGCCCAGCACTGGACCCTCAATCAGAACGACGACGAAAAACCAACGCCCACGGCCAACGCCGCCCCTGAGGGAGAAAGATCATGGAAACGCTCACCATCACGACCCCCGCCGATGTCCTCAGCTTCATCGGCCACACACTCGGCTTCTGGCCGCAGGAAAGCCTTGTGTGCATCACGCTGGACACCAACCACATCGGCGTGACGCTCCGCGTGGACCTCCCCAAGCGCGACGGTGGAGAACTCGCCTACGCCCGAACAGTCGCCGGCTACCTCGCGTCGACGGCCTCATGGAACAAATCCTCCTGGCCCAAACCCCCGGCAAGCCGCAATGGACCCGCGTCGAATGGGCCCAGCAAATACTGCTCCACGCCTACACGCACAGCAGCACCCACCACTCGGCGCCGCTCCTCACCGCCATCGGCTACATCAACTGGTGGGAAGGCCGCGGCAGCAAAGCCCACCAATAAAGGCCTACTCCTTGGTACCAATGGACTCGTTGCCCCATCTACCGTCAAGCACGATAGCGACGCACCGTCAAGATCTCCTCATGAACGAAGTGGGGCGCGGACGGGCTCCTACGCCCCACCTCGTGTGCACCGCAGGAACCGTCTAAGCACCCGCTGGAAGAAGCCCGCCGGGCTGCGCACGAACGGCCTGCTCCAGGAGCATCTTCACTTGGTTGGTCGCGACAGGTGTTCCGGGAGTGTCAACCATCCATCGGAGGCCTTCCTCCTGCGACATGTTTTCCGGGCGGGTGCTGGGCATGTACGGCGCAACATAAACGGGTGTGCCGGGTTCGAATCGCCAGCTCTCCGCGAGGCTTCCAGCAAAGACAGCGTCATATCCAATCCGATCGATAAGGTCACCCACGACAGTCTCCGCCTGCTTGGAATCTGCCGCGAACGGAAGCGCGCTCCGACTCGAGGCACCGGCAGGTCTGGCGCTGGAACCGAGATTCGCAAACGAGATGGCGTTAAAGGCCTTCGCGACCAAACTGTCCGATAGGTGACTCTGCACAAGCTCGCTTGACGTGGATTCGCCGCGGTCAAGGACGGCAATGTTTCCGTCTCGTTCCGGATAGTAATTCATGGTGTCTATGACCACTTTTCCTGCCAAATCTGCCTGCGATAAGGTCCCGTAGTTCGCAAGCGGAATGGTTGCTATCACCACTGGGCCGGCCTGGGCAGCTTCAGCGGGAAATCCGGCCCGTGCATTTGGTCCAAGCGTTGACACAAGTCCGCTCAAGGTGCTGGGGTCCCTTGAGTTGCTCAGAAGCACTTCCATCCCCGCATCGATCGCCAGTTGGGCCAACGTTCTGCCAATCATTCCCGCGCCGATTATTCCAATTGTTGTCAAGACTGCTGTCCCTTCTTGATGTGATATGGCAGTGAACTGCCATATGCGACTCTAGCAGTACTGGCAGAGAACTGCCAGATAGTATAATGTCAGGGTGAACAATATTGAATCTCCCGTTCGAGCTGATGCAGCACGAAATGCCGAAAGCATCATCCGGGCAGCCCGTGCGGTGTTCCTCGAAATGGGCCCGGAGGCCTCCCTGGACGAGGTAGCAGCCCAGGCTGGTGTCGGGGCACGAACGCTATATAGGCATTTTCCGAGCAGGGAACATCTGGTCAAAGCAGCGTTGGATCAATGCATCAGGGAGGATGTTGCGCCCAAAATCCGGAGTGCGGTTTCGGAGCTTGACCCTCGCGTCGGTCTAAGGGAGGTGATGACCGCGGCTACCGACATGGTGGCCCGCGAGGAAAACGTTATTGCCGCCGCCCGCAACGCCTTGGTGCCTACCGCGCGTTCAGCCAGTGTCATCACCACTGCGCTGGCTGAACTTCTGCACCGAGGACAAGCAAGCGGGCAAATCCGGCCAGACGTGTCCCCAGGGGACCTGTTTACATTCCTGGCGATGCTGACCAGCGTTCATTGGGGCCGCGGAGTCGAGGGCAGCGGACCCAGCCGGGCCATCGCACTTCTCCTTGAATCATTACGTCCTGCGGATACCAATGCGCTGCCGGAAATCGAGGCGGACGACTGCGAAATACCAAGGACAAGCCACCGGAGCTGAACGATCCGGGTCCCCACATGTTGAACTGCGCCTGTCGACCGAAGGACCATGGCACTAACTCGAGGCAGATCGCGAAAATTGGACTACTCCCCCGCGGAATGGCTTCCCTGCACGAGGTTACTCCTTCTCCACCGCCATCGGGCCGGCGCCAATTGGTCTGCGGCTTGCGGCGGGGACAAAATGCAGAAACGCATGCTGCACACCAAACGTGAAGACGCCGGCGTTGCGATCCGAGCCCGGCGTGCTGGGAAACGTCTCCAGCACGCCGGGAATACCTGTTATGTCGGGTCTGACTCAGTAGGCCGAGGCAACTTCTGGAACTGCGGGTGCGATTCCCCCCGAGTGTCTGGGCGATCGACAAGCCGAACAACGCCATGGAGATGCCGCCGACGATACCGAGGCTAAAAGCTTCCGTACAGGGCGCTCCTGCAAAGAGTCATGATGACCCTATCGATGGGAGCAAACTGGGCTTTACTGACAGCCAGATTGACGGACAGAGGAGTGATGACGAAGTACAACTTGAGTGCCAGAGCCACGCAGGGAGAATGACGGCCATAATGCCTGGGATTCCGAACGCCAGGCACGTCCCCCGAATTCGAGAGCGTGCGCCATGGGCATTGTAAGTGCGCCGCCCTTGTACCCAAATCGATCGTAGACGACGGCGCCGACCGACTTAAGTATGCCAAACTGCAAAATATGACACGATCAAGCCTGCCGTTGCCATGTCATGACCTTTGGTTTGAGCAACCGGGGTTGACCGGGACGACCATTCCCGATTCCGTCGAGATTAAGAAGCGCCGAGAATAACAGGTTTCCGCAGTTCGGTGGCGGCGGTGCGTCATTAACCGGCGGTAGCACGTCATTAATCACAGGAGGTCATCACCCTGGACGAATCCAGACTGATGACCTCATTCCCACAGCTAAAGCGGACACAGGGTCCCCAATATCGCCGCCGTTGATCATCAATCCCAACGTCAATTGGCTAGACCCAGCTGGGCAGCATTTCCGCTCGGTATCGGGCTCCAAAGCCGCCGCTAGGCAAGATTCCTGCGATGCGGTCCAGATCACTCCGCGTCAAATCAACGTTGACGGCGTGGATATTTTCCTCCACTCTTCGAGGGTCACGGGACCCGGGAATCGGGACAATGTGTTCGCCTTGAGCAAGTAACCACGCGAGGGCTAACTGCGCCACGGTAGCCCCTCGAGTTTGCGCAAATTCAGATAACTGGCGCGTTGCTTCCACGTTCTTCTCAAAGTTTCCTGGTTGCCAGCGCGGGTCGAATGCCCGCATATCCGTCTGGGCGTCGTAGTGGCTAGCCGGCTGGGCAGTGCCAGTAAGGAAACCGCGGCCGAGCGGCGAGTATGGTACGAATCCAATGCCAAGTTCCGACAGGACTGGAAAGAGTTGTTCGGCGTCCCGTTCAAAGAGGGAATATTCCGTCTGGAGTACCGATACGGGTTGGATCTCATGGGCGGCGCGAATATTTTTCTCGCCCGCCTCGCTAAGTCCAAAGTATTTCACTTTGCCAGCGTCAATCAGGTCCTTGACCGCACCTGCCACCTCCTCTATGGGAACAGCAGGATCTACGCGGTGCTGATAGAGAACGTCGATATGCCCTGTGTCCAGATACTTCAGGCTTTTATCGACAACTTCACGGATGTGATCCGGATTGCTGTTTAGGGACCAATCGGGGTTGTAGCCGAATTTAGTGGCGAGGGTTACTTCATCACGGAATGGAGCGACTGCCCTGCCCACAATCCGCTCATTCTCACCCCAGCCATAAAGCTCGGCGGTATCGAATAACGTTACGCCCAGCTCGTGGGCCCGTCGAATAGCCTTGATGCCGCCCTGTTCGTTTGAAGATCCATAGGCCAGAGAGATTCCCATTGAACCATAGCCCAAGGCAGAGGTAGCCAGGCCTTGCTGGCCCAATATGCGCTGTTTCATTTTTCCCTACTGTGTTGTGGACGTGATTGATTGCTGTGCTGTTGCACCTAATTTTCACGCGGACCGTATTTTCCTTCAGCCAGGCGTGCGACTGACGACCACGACTCCCAGGTATCGAGTCGCCCCTTGTACACGTCCGGCAGGAGTCGGAGAGGCGCTTCTCCAAAAAAGACCCTCAGGGGAGGGTGTTCCGCATCTACAACCGCAAGAATTGCGCTGCCAAATCCGAGGGGCTTCGGCGAAGGCTTGGCGAAAACCTGTGAGAGGGCTGTACGAACCCCTGCATACTCCGGCATCTGCTCAACAAATGTCGCGGAAGAGCCTGCCCAATCAGTATCAAATCCGCCAGGCTCGACGATAGTGACGTTAATCCCAAAGCCAGCCAGCTCTTGTGAAATACTGTCCGAATAGCCCTCCAGCGCCCACTTAGAGGCGTGGTAGGCGCTTAGTGTTGGGAATGTTGTCACGCCTCCAATGGATGAGATCTGTACGATATGACCAGATCCTTGTTGACGAAGAATGGGTATAACTTCATTCGTGACAGAGACCGCGCCGAAGAAGTTGGTCTCCATCTGGTCTCGGACCTGCTGCAATGAAACTTCCTCGGCAGTTCCGAATAGGCCGTAGCCAGCGTTGTTGATCACGATGTCCAATCGACCAAATGATTCGTGTGCGGAACGAACGGCACTCTTGACCTGTGACTCGCTCGTGACATCAAGTGCGAGAGGGAGGATTGCGTCGCCGTAGCGCTCCAAGAGATCAGAAAGCGTCTCGATATTACGGGCGGCCGCCGCGACACGATCACCTCGTTCGAGGGCCGCCTCTACGAATACCCGGCCGAATCCCCTTGATGCTCCAGTCACAAACCATGTCTTACCCATAACTTTTCTCCTTTTCCAGGACTGCTCGAATTGATCTGAATGATGCGGTTAGACCTGTGGGGCAAGCCGAATTAGTGCGCCTCTGATTCTGCGTCGACTCTCCATGCGCGAAGCGCGAAGTAGGAAGCCGCCGTCACTATCACTCCTGCAAGGACCAATGGAGCACCAGGACCGATTCCCTCCCCAATGACTCCACTGATGATTGGCCGGAAGATCGCAGCGAGATCGAACATGATCCAATACAGTGCCGCTCACTTCGCAGTGCGCCGATGCCGAAGGCTGAAAGAAACCCTACGAGTGCTATGACGTAAACTGGGGCAGGAAGTTTTTGCATTTGTCTCCGAGACATTTCGGATGGAGTAAGGCCCGGCTGGCCCCCTCGGTGCCTTCTCCGCCGCAGCCCGGGGACAAATCGCGGTCTGCGTCCAGCCAGGTCCACCTAGTTGAGTTGGCCTCGTGCTGTGCGAACGAGTTTTTTGTTGGCAAACTCGTTCAGACCAAACTCTCCTAGTTCGCGGCCAAATCCGGAGGCCTTCACTCCCCCGAACGGGAGTTCTGGCTCGGTGCCAGCAGTGGCGTTTATCCCAACCATGCCAACCTCGAGCCTTAGGGCCACTTTCTCTGCCAGTTCGTGGTCGCCGCTCCAGACCGAACCTGCCAGACCGTAGATCGTATCGTTGGCGAGGGTAACGGCCTCGTCGACATCGTTGACTCGATGGAGGACGGCCACAGGCCCAAAGATTTCTTCATTCCAAGCACGCATGCCAGGTTTCACGTCCGTAAGGACGACAGGTGGCATGAATGCTCCTGAAAAATCGTGCGCGTCACCGCCGGCCAGCACGGTCGCGCCGGCCGCAACAGCCTCATCGACGATCCCTTGAATCTCCTGGCGCGCCTGCACTGAAACCATCGGCCCAAGGAGGGTGCCCTCGGATGTTGGATCGCCGGGGACGATGGCGGACATTGCATGTACGAACTTGGTAGTAAACGCCTCGTACGTGTCAGCCATAATGATGAACCGCTTAGCCGCCACACAGGCTTGACCCCCGTTTCCGATCCGAGCTGTCACCGCCTGTCGCACAACCCTGTCAAGGTCGTGATCATCGAGAACAATAAAGGGATCGGACCCGCCCAGCTCAAGGACGACCTTTTTCAGGTAACTGCCGGCCAGTGCACCAACCGCGGCTCCCGCTTTTTCGGAGCCCGTGAGGGAGACACCTTGTACGCGAGGGTCCGCGATTACAGACTCAAGATCCGCATGCTTGGCGAAGAGATTAATATATGCATCATCAGGCAAACCGGCGTCATGGAAAAGCTTTTCTAGGGCAAGTGCTGATTGAGGACAGTTGGCTGCGTGCTTGATCAGGACGGTGTTGCCCAACAAGAGGTTGGGCGCTGCAAACCGAACGACCTGATAGTAGGGGAAGTTCCAAGGCATGATGCCTAGAACCGGACCTATTGGCACCGTCTTCACCACCGCAATGTCACCACTGGAAGGAAACAGCGGCTGGTCCTTCAAAAACTCCGATGCGTTGGCTGCGTAGTAGTCAAGAATATTTTGGAAGAGTCGTGTGACTTCAGTCCTTGCCTGCTGAATAGGCTTACCCATCTCCAACGTCGCGATCTGGGCAAGTTCCTCAGCGCGCTCGCGGGCTAGTTCAGCCGCGCGGCTGAGCACGGAGACCCGTTCATCCACTGGTGTATCCCTCCAGGAGGAAAAAGCAGCTGTTGACCGTGTGACGGCGTCCTCCAGCTCTTCCGGCGTCAACGTATTGTATGTCGCATGCACTTCCCCGGTAGCTGGGTTTTTTGTCGTATACATAGCATTCCTCTGTGTCTTTGTTGCTGCGCTGAATCGTTGCGGGCAAGGGTGTGCAAGGGAATTCTCAGACACCTTGGCCTTGGCTCCGCTGTCCGGACCGGAAGCCTGCCAACCCCGCACTGAAAGCGTCGCTTTCGGATTGAATCTGCTTACTGATGCGTTCCCCATACTCGAGTGCCGAATCCCACTGAGACACCTCGTCAGGGATGGTCCACAGAGCACGTTTTGACCATTTGAGTGCCGCCCTATCAAAGCCAGCAACTCTGTCCGCCAGTTCCTGGACTGTTATCGCTAGGTCCGATAAGGGCACGGAAGCATTGACCATTCCCCAGTCGGCTGCGGTGGTTCCATTGATTCTCTGAGCCGTAAGGATGAGCCAGGCAGCGCGCTTACGACTGATACGTAGCTGTGCGGCCGGACCAGCGAGAGTCGGATATAGCCCGAATCCCATCTCCGGCATACCAATCTGCGCTTCATCCGCAGCCACCGCCAGATCTGCAACGTTAATCAACGTGGAACCTCCACCAAGTGCGAATCCATTGACCGCGGCGATAACTACAGAAGGGTGATTTCGCAGTTCATTCTGAACTCCGGACCAAGTGCTTCTGCTGTCCAGTTCAGCATTACCCGCATTTCCGGACGCACCTTCCGTGAGGTCAACTCCGGCACAGAATGCCGGTCCGTTTCCAGTCAAAACAATGACTTTCGACTGCCGGCATTCATCCAAAACTTCGATCAAACGAGTTCTGGCCGCCAAGTTCATGGCATTGCGCTTGTTCGGCCTATTCAACGTGACCCATGACACCCCATTGTCTCGATGCGCGAGAAGAATCAGGTCACCATTTTCCGAGAATCCGGTCATTAGGAGGCCACCCTGAATTTTGGCAAGGCATAGTCGTCGTTGAGCGGCTCAAAGACTACCTCGACCTGTTGATCGCAGATGAGGTCTTCTGGTGCATCAACAATGGTGCTCATGACCATCGGTCCATCATCCAGTTTCACCAACGCGACAATGTAGGGGACGTCCTCAGAGAATGCGGGGAAGTACTTCTGATGCATGATGATCCATGACCACAATGTTCCTCGTCCTGTGGAGGCCCGCCAACTGAAATCGGGGTCCAGGGTCACTGGATCAATTGGCGACTCGGGATAGCGGGGAACACCGGAAGGTCCGTACTGAAGCCGGAATTCTCCTCTTACTGTTCCTTCCCAAAATCCGCGGTTCAAGTCCGTGATCGCTGGCAGCATCTTTTCGAGTTGTTCCCGTGTGGGCACAGTCTCACTCTCCTATCAAAATGTGTGACGTAGTGATTGGGGATGCGCAAATGTATTGGGCAACGTTTGCGTCGCGTACTTGTCGTTCGCCTGCTTCGCCTCGCAATTGAACGACGGCTTCGACATGATGCGCCCAACCCTGCATGTAGCTCTCTCCGGTGTGGCCTCCGGCGGTATTAATGGGGCTCGCTCCATCCCGCCCTATCCTGTCAAGGCTCGCCCACTCCCAGGCTTGCCCTTGCGGGGCATAATTAAAACCTTCCAAGCTGAACAAGATGGTCGGCGTGAAATTGTCGTAGATCTGGGTAACGTCGACGTCTTTTGGCGTCAAACCAGTTTGGGTGTAGAGATCTTTCGCAACTCTTTGAGAGGCGTCGTAGAAAAAGCTGGAGCTCGTGTAGTAATTGCTTACATCCGCTGCAGACGCCGTCCCGGCAATCCTGACTGGACGATGCGGCAGGTCTTTCGCCCGGTCGATGGTGGTCAATATGATGGCAACGCCGCCGTCATTGATGATGCAGTAGTCATAGAGTCTGAGTGGTTCGGCAATGAAGCGGGAGGCGAGGTACTGCTTGGCCGTTATCTGCTCGCGCATCACAGCAACTGGGTTCAAGGCCGCATTTTGACGGTTGTTAATGGCAAGGGGGGCCAGAGCACCATCAGGAACCCCGTACAAGTGGCGGTAGCGTTGATACATCATTGAGACGTACGCGCCAGGAGAGGTCATTCCATATAGGGAGTCGTACACAGAAGTCGGACTTGCCGTGTAACCTCCGCCATACTTCATTTGCACCGACCTTCCGTTGTTGCCATAGACGCACGCGACAACGTCAGCCTGGCCAGTGGCAATCAGGGCAGCGGCCTGTTGTATGGCTACTCCGCTCATTCGGCCAGAGCCTTCAAGGCCGTTGATTACACGGACATTTCCTAATCCGAGTACGTGGCCACCGTGTTCGTACTGAATCCTTGCGGTTAGAAGACCGTCGATTTCACTCTTCGCCAGACCTGAGTCGGCTATGGCCAGCCGGAGGGCCTCGGCCCCTAATGCGTACTGGTCGCGCTGGGCATCTTTCTTGGCATAGAGAGCGCCAAAATCAGTTTGTCCAACCCCAACAATGGCAACTTCTCGTAGGTCATTCATATTTCTCTACTTCCATGAAACTCGGCGTCCCCCACTTCAACCATATGGTTGTTTGATATTTAGTGCTAACGTTCGACAAACGGTTTCGGGCAGGTTCGCCTATATCGATGCAGGTAGTGGGACCAGGTCCCGCAATGGAATTGCGGCGTTCGCCAGGAGAGCGGAGTCGACTACTGCACCTGCTGCTACTAGCTTCTTAGCGAAAGCGAAGTCCTTTGGACTATTTGCGATATCCGCCGAGATAACTACCCCGCACTTCAGGTAAAAGACGGTGATGGCACGAGCCCTGGAGGGGTCGTGCCGGACTACGAGTTCGTCGTAGCCTCGAGACAGTCCGACGACCTGCAGTTTCACATCGAACTGGTCCGACCAAAACCATGGAACGCTGTTGAATGGGAGGCAGTCCCCCGTCAAGTTGGCCGCGACCCTCCTCGCCTGGGCGGAAGCATTTGGAACGGACTCCAGCCGGCTGAGCCCGCCGTGTTGCTGGTCTGGGTACCGGGCCACGTCGCCTATTGCGTAAATATCAGGGTTGGAGGTCTGCAGGTACTCGTTTACGAGGATGCCGTTGTCCACCTTCAGCCCTGCACCCAATGCAAGTTCCGTGTTGGGAACAAGGCCTATCCCTGCTATAAGGAAGTCCGCCTCGATCTTCGTGCCATCAATCAGGTACAACGACACAAAGTTTCCAGCGTCGTCGGTTTCAAACTTGTCAATACGAGCGTTGAACCGTATCTCAACGCCTTCGTCCTGGTGGAGCTGACGAAAGAAGTCCGAAACTACGGGAGACGTTACGCGAGAGAGCAGCCTGGGGTTGGCTTCAAGGAGCGTTACGTCGACCCCTAGGGAGCGTGCCACAGAGGCCATCTCAAGGCCGATGTATCCTCCGCCAATAACTACCATGCGCCTCGCCTGGCGCAGGTGTTGCCGAATGAGCGACGCGTCTCGGGCGGAACGGAGTGTAAAAACGTTCCTCGCACCTGATAACTCAGGATTTGGGAGCGAACGAGGTCGCCCCCCAGTCGCAAGAATCAGCTTGTCATAAGGAACAGTAGTTCCGTCCTCGAGAACGACATGACAGTCTGCGCTGTTGACGCTAATTGCGCGAGCCTCCGTAAGTATTTCAATTTCGTGATCGCGATAGGACTCGGCTGTCCGGAGAATAAGACCCCCCTCGTCCACCTGACCCAATAGGAATGCTTTCGAAAGTGGGGGTCGACTATAGGGAAGAAGAGGTTCGTCCCCGATCATGGTGATTGGCCCTTGATGCCCTGCCATACGCACGGCCGCAGCTGCATCGCCGCCAGCCTGACCCGCTCCGACGATCACGACGTGATCTGTTGACGCCACCCGCGGCGCTTCGGTTACCACCGGACTACTGCGCTTCTGGCACGTGCACAATGAGGCCATTCAGATTGGCGTTGCACTTGAGCTGACATGACAAACGACTGAACTGCGTCGGTGCAACTGCCACGGCCTCCAGCATTGCCTCCTCGTCCGGACTTGGAGTCCCAACCTTTCCGGCCCAGCCCTCGTCGACGAAGACGTGACATGTGGCGCAAGAGAGATCCCCCCCGCATTCGCCCACAATGCCGTCAACGAAGTTACTCACGGCAGCATGCATCACGGTTTCAGACTCGTCCGCTTGTACATGCTGGCGCTGTCCTGATTGATGGACATACACAATCTCTGTCAAAGCAACCTCCTCGTTGCCATCGGACGCTCATTGGCGTCGCGATGAAAAATTCAACCAACCATTTGATTATAGACAGCCCGGCCATCGGGAAGCAACGGGATCTCTTATATAACTTGTTGGTTGACAGTCTTCGAAGGTAACCCTAAAGTGAGGAAATCCCGTCGTTTGGCCGTATCAAGGAGGATACTAATGACCCCAGCAGCGACATCTGCCGAGACCTTGCCCGATCTAAGCAGGCCTGAGACGTTTAGTGAGGAAGTGCCCCACGAAGCCTTCGACGCTATTCGGCGCATGCCTGCGCTCTACTGGCAACGGGCCGAGTTCGGAACTCCCAATGGCGGTTTCTGGGCTGTGACACGGTTCGAGGACATTCTGGAGTTTGAGAAGCGTCCTGACCTTTTCAGTTCCTGTGAAGGCCCCGGGTTTCCCTTAATGGGTAGTGGTCCAAACAACGAGTTCGGCGACAATCTGATGTTCATGGATCCGCCCAAGCACGGCCGCGTTCGCCGAGCGGCCGCCGCATCATTTGGGCCGCGAGTTGTGGCAAATTTCGACGGCTGGATCCGCGAGATCGTCGCAGAAGTGCTCGACGATACCCTCCCCTCGGGCAAGTTTGACTACGTGGAGCACGTGGCAAAGCTAATTCCCTCACGAGTCGTGGCGCGCGTCTTGGGTGTGCCTTTCGAGCGACGGGGTGACATAGTGCGATGGACAGATGCGATCTTCCACGCCTCAGCTTTCCCAGATTCGGGCGCAGTTATGCTCCAACAGTCGACAGATGAGATCTTTCCCTACATTCGGGAGTTGCAGCAGCAAAAACTGCGCGTTCCCGAAGATGATATGGTCACCGTTCTCGCCCAATACGTTGAACGTGGCGAGATTTCGCAGGAGGAATACCAGTACTACGTGAGCCTTCTCATGGTCGCGGGGTACGAAACCACGCATACCCTGATTGGACAATCAATGCGTATGATCCTAGAAGACCCCGCGATCGCCGAACAGACGTGGCGGGATGTCGAGGCCGGTGAAACTATGCGGGTGGTCGACGAGTTCTTGAGGTTCATCACTCCCGCCATGAACATGGCGCGTGTAGCAACGGAGGACGTCGAGTTTCTTGGTCAACAAATCCGCAAAGGTGATGTCATCCAGCTCTACTTCGTAGCAGCCAACCGCGACCCCGCGGTGTACACGAATCCTCATGTGTTCAATCCCCGGCGACCTGAGACAAAAACCCTCGCATTCGGAAGCGGAGCACACCGGTGCATCGGCAACAGCCTCGCCAAACTTGAAGTGCGAATATTGCTGGAAGAGCTCCACAAGCGCTCAGTAAAACTGGAACTCGACGGTACTCCCCGCCGGGGGCACAGCACCTGGATCAATCAATTGTTTGCGCTTCCCGTCAAGGTCGGATGAGCATGTCCTGCAGGGTCAACATATGGCCCTGCAGGCCCTCCAGCCTGAAGATCCAGGTCTCCGAGGTTTCCATTTGCTGTTGCCTCGCCCACGAGTTTGTTGCAGCATCAGGGAACGCACACCTCGTTACTGCAACCGACAGGCGCGATAAACAGGATTCCAAGTCGTCGCGTTGTCGATGCTATCCGAAAGGTGGAATGTCCGCGTTTACGAGGATCGGCACACCGGTATCGGCACACCGGGCAGTTGGAAGTCTTCGATGAAGTCCGAAATCGCATCTGATTTCTTAAGTGATGATCAGTAGTCCCGGATCGAACCTCTGCTGCCGACTTCGAACGGGCGGCGGTGCCGCCCGTTCCGTGGCATCGGCCGGTTGTTGAAAGCATCAGTCCGATACCGCAGCGGGATCCATGGCGGGACCTGCTAGCAGAGCTCGGTCTCCGGCATACCCTTGTAGAAGCGCACCGCCGTTTCGCCTCCGACGGGACCTGAGACCGAGCCATGCCAGGGCTTCTGGCCGAAGTGGACGCCACAGGGCAGACCTACGGGACAGTTTCGGTGGACTCGCCCATCAACGGAGCCCACGAGCGCGGGATGACCCTTCCCCGCGCCACGGGGGAACTCCCGAATTACAAGCTGCTAGCTGAACCTCCGGACCATGCGAGCAGTCGCTCCCGTGGCGGACTAAAAACAAAAACCCATAATGCTGCGAAGGTGAGGGCCCGCGTCTGGCGGCTCGGCCATGTTCCCAGTCGTCATGGGAGCGATCCGCGTGCCTCGCCTCGACGGGGCCGTGCAAGAACCGTTCCCGATGCCCTGGCGTCGCGACTGTCAATGGCCATCAGTTTCTGCCCACCGGCGGCCAGTGAATGTGCCCGCTGCTTGAATTCTAGGGGTCGTTGCAACGCCCTTGCTTAGCTGGCTATCAGTAAATCACGTAGACGCTCGGCTGGGGTGTCCCAGTCCAGTGTCTTGCGTGGTCGTGCGTTGAGTTCCTGGGCGACGTGTTCCAGGTCCTCTGGCCCGTAGGCGTTCAGGTCGGTGCCTTTCGGGAAATATTGGCGCAGCAGCCCGTTTGTGTTCTCGTTGGATCCCCGTTGCCAGGGACTGGCGGGGTCGCAGAAGTAGACGTCCATGTCGGTGGCGATGCTGATCGCCTTGTGTTTGGCCATTTCGGCGCCTTGGTCCCAGGTCAGGGATCCCCGCAGGTGCGCCGGGAGGGTGGACATGGTTTTGATCAGCCCGTCGCGGACCGATTCGGCGGTGTGATCCACCGGCAGGTGCACCAACATCACGTAGCGTGTGGTGCGTTCGACCAGCGTTGCGATCGCCGACTGGTTGTAGGCTCCGGTCACCAAGTCGCCCTCCCAATGGCCCGGGACGGCGCGGTCTTCGACCTCGGCGGGGCGTTCGGAAATGTTGATCATCGGGTCACGGAACCGGCTTGTGCGTTCCTCGGGGTTCCTGTGCTGCTTGCGGCGTGTCCGGCCGCTGCGCAGGGCCTCTTTGACCTCGCGTTTGAGTCCGCCTCTGGCCTGGAAGTAGAGGGCCTGGTAGATCGTTTCGGTACTCACGCGCATCTGCTCGTCATCGGGAAATTCCTTGATCAGCAGCTTCGAAATCTGTTCCGGGGACCAACGGGTGAGGAGCTTGGTCTTCACGTAGTCGTGCAGTTCCCCGGGTTCTGCCAGCTTACTGTCCTTCGGCCGTGCCCGGGCCGCAGTGGCGGCCCGGTGAGCACCGTAAGGCCGGTAACCCAGCACCGGGTGGCTGTTGCGCTTGATCTCCCGGCTGATGGTGCCCACGGACCGGCCCAGGGCCCTGCCGATCTCCCGCATGGAAGTCCCGTGGGAGAGCAGATCCGCGATCCTCTCCCGCTCCTGCAGGGAAAGGTAGCGGGCGCTGATGGGCTGCTCCAGAGCTTCCAACGCCACCGGTGCGGGTACCGGCTCCGCCACTGAGACTGGCAGCTCCGGCACCGCCGCTGCCGTCAGCTCCGGCGCCGCTGTAGGGGCCGGAGGTTCCGCGAATGTAGTTCTCACCTTCTGTGTATACGGCAGATCCGCGGCCTGGCCTTGGGTGGCGGCCGTGTCCTTTGCAGCCTGTTGCCGGTCCCAGTTGTAGGAACTCGGTTTGCTGGCGCCGACAGCCATGGCGGCGTCCCTCCGGCCGGCTCCTTCCTGGCGCAGGCGCAGGTAGTGAAGCTGCTTCGCCGACGGGCCTCGCGTACCGACCGAGACCAGACCGGCGGCCTTGACCCAGTTGTGGCAGGTGGAATGGTTCAGGCCCAGTTGCCGGGCTGCCGCGCTGACATTGCCGACCTCGTGCAGCAGACCCAGGAACTCCTCAATCACCGCCGGTGGGGGGCGATGCGCAGGAGCAGCCCTCCCGGTTCCTATGGCCCGTGGTTTTCTCCCGGCAGGGTTGACCTTGCCGGCCCAGCTATGCGCGGTGCTGATGTTCAATCCCAGCTCCTGGGCCGACGCGGTAATGTTGCCCGTCCTGTCCAGAACGGCATAGAAGTGGTCCTTCTCCGCCTGGCTGTACTGGCGCTGCGGCCTGATCCCGGCAGCGTTCGCCCACTTCTGGCACGTGCTCCTATTGATGCCGAGCTCCTGAGCCGCCTCGGCGACAGTTCCCAGACGCGCCACGGCGGAAAGGAAATCCTGTCTTTGGGCACGGGTATGGGACTGCTGGGAACGCTTCCCGAGCGCCCCGGTCCTCGACGCCGGGTCTTCCGTGAAAGAAGATTTTTTCCCTAAGGGGAGACTATTTTTCGATGGTGATTCCATGGTGTTGCAACTCCCGATTATCCGGAGGTGTTGCAACGATGACTAGAACTCGCCCAGTGGGCATTTTCGTGGCCGCCTACGGGCAGTTTTTCATGGCCGCTAACACGCGACCTGCTATGACAAGTCCCGCTGACATCCCGCGCCGGCGTCGTTCTATGCCCGTGATCATCTGGCTACGCCAATAAGGAGACACGCCGTAGGCGGATCGCATAAGAGGCAAACGGGAATAGCCGTCCTCGGCAATGGATCGGGAATCGCACTACAGCGGTCGGGGATCTACTTCCGATTCTTTTGGACCACGTTGATGATCCATCGTGCCAGGCATAACGTTATCGCCGCGGTGCAGAGCCGAACATTTTCTGCGCATGTCCCTTAGATGGCCTGATGTCCGCACCAAACCGAAGATCGTGCGTATAGCAAACAATCGAGGACGCTTTGCCCAATATCTCAAGAGCGGGCAGTGTAAGCATGAACCAGCCAAAACTTTGCGTGCTGGAATCCATGGGATCACGACCGCAGACAGCCTACATTTCCGTGTTGAAGCTGTGATTGGGGCAGTCCATCCATCCGGGCATTCGTTAGCTCCAGTCCGCACAGTCTGAGCATAAGAACGATCGTCAGCCTTGTCCGGTTATTGCTCGCCAAAGTCCTTCCCTGGCAACTACCCCACCGGGCGTCCTTCACGAGCGGGCTGTCTGGCACTCACAGCGAACCGGCTGTGAGTGCCAGAGGATTAGTGACGCCCGAATGTTTGACGGTTCCCCTGGTTTATCCAGACCGCCTTTTCCTCTGTGTAAGCGTCGAGAGCATCTGGTCCGAGCTCCCGCCCAATTCCGCTCTGTTTGAAACCTCCAAACGGAACGTTGAACGAAACCAAGCGATAGCTGTTGACCCATACGGTCCCAGCGCGGACCCTTCCAACCATGCGGTGGGCCCGCCCGACGTCGTTCGTCCAAATCCCCGCCGCAAGTCCGAACTCCGTGTTATTCGCGATGCTTACCGCTTCGTCTTCATCTTTGAAGCGGATGACGCTTGCTACAGGGCCAAAAATTTCATCTTGAGCAAGCCTGGAGCCATTGTCGACGCCAGCAAAAACAGCCGGCTCGATGAAGAGCCCGTTTCCGTTGCCGCTTGCGTCCGCGCGAGTGACTCCGCCAGTGACAAGTTCGGCCCCTTCGTCCTTACCGATCGAAACGTATTCCAGCACCTTCTGGAACTGTGCTCGATTTGCCACCGGTCCAACGTCAACAGACGGGTCCAGGGGATCTCCAAGGCGAAGAGACCTGGTGGCCTTCGCCAATCGCTCAACAAACTCGTCATGGATGGCATCCTGGACCAAGACACGTGAACCTCCCATGCAGGTCTGGCCCGTGGCTGCGAATATGCCCGCCATGACTCCATGAACGGCATCGTCAAGGTCCGCATCGGCAAAGATGATGTTGGGCGATTTTCCACCCAATTCGAGAGTGACCCGTCCGATTCGTTCTGCGGCTTGCTTGTAAATTGCCCGACCCGCGCCCGTGGAACCGGTGAACGCAATCTTGTCGACTTCCGAGTGGGAGACTAAAGCTGACCCGGTGGGCTGGCCAAAACCGGTCACGACGTTTATTACTCCTGGTGGAAACCCAGCTTCCATAGCCAGCTCGGCCAACCTGAGCGTTGACGTCGGAGTAACTTCTGAGGGTTTGATGACAATGGTGTTTCCAGCGGCAAGAGCTGGGAACAGCTTCCACGACAACAGCCCCAGGGGGGTGTTCCATGGGGTGATGGCAGCGACGACGCCGATCGGCTCCCGGACGCTATAAGCGGTGGTATTCGGTATCAGTGACTGGAAGGTGCGGCCGTGAATGTTCTCAGCCAAGCCTGCAACGTAATGAGCCTGCGGACCCAACGTCCGGGCGCCGGCAAGCATTTCAGTGATGAGTTTGCCGTTCTCGTGGATTTGGATTTTTGCGAGTTCCTCGGCGTGTTCCCCTATGAGATCGCCGAACCGCCGAAGCAGTTGCGACCGGACGAGAGGCGATGTTGTGCCCCAACCATCCTGGTCGAACGCGCGACGAGCTGCCCGCACCGCGCGGTCGACGTCCTCCACCGTGGCTGCGGGAATCCTTCCCCACGGGACATTGTCGAACGGATCCACACACTGAAACGTTTCTCCGCTCGAGGACTGGACCCAGTCTCCATCTATCAGCATTGCGTAGTCGCGATCCGTATCCGGTGAAAAACGTTCGGCCAGAACCGAACTAGGCAGATTGTTCATGTGCTTCTCCTGTACATCGTTGTCAGTCATTGAGCCTGTCGTCCTAATTGGTTGGCGCCGCTGAAGCCAGTTGCGGGCCGTCGTTCAAAACACCACAGCCGACTAGATCATTGATCGTTTCATCGTCAATGGCTAGTCGCTCCTTGAGCACCTCGCTGGTATGCTCTCCGAGGTTTGGAGCATGGCGTCGAATATTTCCGGGCGTCCCAGAGAGCCGGGCAGAAAAGCCCCGCTGCCTGACGGTTCCCAGGGGCGTATCGACTTCCCTGAAAAAGCCAAGTGCGCCAAGTTGTTCGTCTTCCAGAACTTCAACAGCATTTGTCACCCGGGCAGCCGCTATTCCGGCTTCAGCGAAGGCCCTGACGACCGAAGGCGGTTCCAGCCAGGATGTCCATCGGGCAATGCCTTGATCGATTTGGTCGTGCGCGTTCCATCGCAATTCAGGGGATGCAAGTGTGGACTCGCTTGGGTTGATACCCACAACCCGGGCAAGTTTCGCCCACGAGATGTCGTCATTGGGGATCGAGAGAGCAACCCACTTCTCACTATGGGCTGTCGGATAGACCCCTTGAATGAAGTCCTCAGCTCTGTTGCCCAGAGGAACGGGGTCGACTCCGGAAACCGATCCTGCCATTACCTGTTCTCCCAGGGAAAAGGTCACGGCTTCCCGCTGAGAGAAGTCGATCCAAGTCCCCGATCCGGTACTTTCGGCTTGGCGGAGGGCGGCAAGAACAACACCTGGAGCCAGGAAGGAAACCAGCTGATCCGGATAGTTCACGTTGTTTCCGGACCATCTAGGCGTGCTTGCGTCGTATCCGGTCACGGACATCAATCCACCCAGAGCATCCAACGTTGAGCCGAACGAGGCGTATCGGTTTTCTGGCCCATGGATGCCTTGACTAGTAAGGGAAAGAAGGACGATAGCTGGATTAGCCTCGCAAAGGTCCTCATACGTTAGGCGCAGGCGTTCCAACACGCCTCGGCGGAAATTCTCGACGACGACATCGCTTGACCGGACCAAATCCAGCAGCAGAGACCTCCCTTGGGCCGTCTTCAGATTAATACCGACGCTGCGCTTTCCCCGGTTCACAGTATGAAACGGCGGGCTGCGATCATAGTCGTCATTTCCTGTGGACGAAGAAACCTGCTTCCAGGCGCGGAAAGGATCGATGTGAGCCAAGGACTCCACTTTGACAACATCCGCACCGAAGTCGGCGAAAACACAACTTGTCGCTGCTCCCGCCGTGATGGTGCCCAAATCCAGTACCCGTACTCCATGTAGTGGACCCGGGAGTTTGGTTGCATCTTGGCCGGCAAGCTGCCCCTGCTCATTCACATGTAACTCCGTCCAAAGTTTTCAGTGCGCCAACCATCGCTTCGCCACGCGGCCGCTGCCCCCCCAAAGTGAAGGGCACGCCTGGCTGCTTCGCTGACGGCACCCCGGGGATGCCTGCACTCTCAAAGAACCTCTGGTCCAGGTACTGCTCGGAGGACAAAAGGTCTGAGATGAGCTCAACGCTGCCCACGGGTATACCTCGTGCTTGGGCTGCATGGTACAGAGCCTCCTTCGTCCACGTCCCAGAGCACTCGGACAGAACGAGCGTAAGCTCTGCCTCATGCTCGATCCGACCAGTAGGACTGGCAAATTTGGGCGAAGCAAGGCGGGGATCCGAAAAGAGCGACACCACCTGCGCCCAGTCAGTATCACGGTAGTAGAACGCGACGTGCCCATCTTGAGTCCTCAGAATGACAGGCCCTGAGCTTCTTCCCCGCGACAGAACCACGCCATTCGCCTGGTAGTACGTGGCGCCCTTCCACTCCAAGTAGGCCACTGTCTCAAGGTAACTCGTTCGTACGACCTGCCCTTCACCCGTCTTGTCGTGATGGTGCAGCGCAATCATAGTGCCAGTGAAGGCCTGCATTCCGGTGGAGTATGCGGCCTGGTTTCCGGCCAATGCCAGCGGATGCCTGTCTCGGTCGCCAACAAGATTGATCAGGCCTCCAGCGGCCTGGACAACCAAATCAGAAAAAGGATCCCCAACCCGCGGTCCCTGCTCACCCCAGCCACTTATGGCTGTGACAATCTTTCCACCACGGCTAAGCCTCTCCACTCCCACGCCCTCCGACACGAAACACTGATGAGCTCCGATTACGATCTCCGCTGACCGGATAAGAGACGCAGCGCCGCCATCGACGCTTGCAGCACTCTGAATCGTTTTGCCCTTGTTCAAATACGTGAAGAGGAAACTCGTTCCATCAGGTCCCATAGGCGCGCGTGAGCGTGAGGCGAAGCCAGTTTCCGGTTCAAACCTCGTAACGGCAGCTCCCAAGGCTCCCAAAAGTTTTCCGGTTAGCGCAACAGCAATGTCATCCCCAAGTTCGACTACGGAAAGACCGGACAACGGACCACTATGTCCGAAGTCTGTTCTCCCCACACTGCGTGTTTCCATGCAATTTTCTCCTCCTGCAGGTTCGGCGAGCTAGTGGGTTTTGTTTCAACCAACTAGTTACTTGATTCTATCGAAACGATCCTGTTAGTCAACCAAGTGTTCGGTTGAACGGTGGTAACCTAGCCTCCATGGCACGAACCTCTAAACAGCAGCCCGAGAGCCCAGCAGCCCAGGAAGAGGAAGTCGACGGACCCTCCCGGAGGGATCGAATTCTCCAGGTTGCCACCGAGCAATTCGCCCAAAAGGGCTTTGCTGCCGTACGAATTGATGAAATCGCCAAAGCCTCGGACTGCAACAAGCAGTTGATCTATTACTACTTTGGCAACAAAGCCGGCCTCTACGATGCCGTGCTTTCGGCCATGATCGAAGGTACGGCTCCCGCATGGACGGCCATGGAATCACTACGCCTTGAGGACACTGCAGGCAAATTTCTTAGCGCGGGTTCAGGTGCAAACTCGAAGTTTTGGCGCCGCCTCCTTGTGTGGGAGGGTATCGAAAATAGCGAGGGCGGCGGCCAGGAGATTCGCATGGAGGCAGAGCGGACCAAGGCTTGGCACCGGGAGATTGACATCGTTCGACGCTCCCAAAGCCAGGGGGACTTAAGAGCAGACATGGACCCTGCAATGGTGGCGTTGTTCATTGTCATGATGTCCATGGGGCCTCATGCGCTGCCCCAGATTACAAAAATGCTCACAGGCGAAGATCCTGGCAGTGAAAATTTCGCTGAACGTCGTCGGGTCTTTGCCGCGCAACTCATCCAGGCGCTTCGTCCGGAGTGAGGGTTTGCGCTCAACAAGCCCGGCCCGTCCTCGATTTCAACCAACCAGATGGTTGACTCGTGAAACGGTAAAACCTAAGCTAGTTCTGTACACGAACTAAGGCCTCTAAGGCATATCTATGTTGCGAATGGAATCACTTCGCCCAGACTTGCCAACGATGGCTCGTCTACCGGTAGGGCTCGCATCCCACTCACAACAGATTCGCGTAGTTGAGCCCCCTATTCAGCGAAAGGACCACAAAATGTCTTCTCTGACAGATGCAGTTGTAGTTGTTACCGGCGGAGGTACCGGCGTTGGCCGCGCACTGGCCCGGGAAGCCGCCTCACGGGGAGCACGCGTGCTCATCGGTTCCACCGGGGACGCCAGCGAAACAGTGAGCCTCATAGCGGCAGCCGGCGGTCGGGCTGAGTGGGTTCTGACCGATGTTGCTGACTACGAATCTGTGATGAATCTCAAAGCGGAAGCTGTGCGCCGATTCGGACAAGTCAACGTGGTTGTAAACAACGCAGCCAGTGGCGGCGAAAACGCTGGTCTTGACACCGCTGACCCGACGAAGGCCCGGCGCCTCTTCGAGGTGAACGTGCTTGGAATGTTCAACGGAATCAGGGTGTTTGCTGAGGAACTCAAAAGGTCTGCACAGCGCGGGCAGGCCGCCTACATTCTGAACGTCGGGTCGGAACATTCACTGGGAGTTCCCCCACACGTGATGGCACTTAGCACCTACACCGTCAGCAAGTACGCCAATTTGGGATTTACTGACGTTGCGCGCCGGGATTTCGAGGATACAGGCGTCGGTACCAGCCTTCTGGCACCGGGGTGGGTTCTAACGGAACGGGTGGGTGAATTGATCGCCGCACACCCCGAACTCCGGTCGGCCATTGAACCATACGCTCAATCCTCTGAGGACGTCGCCAAACAGGCTTTCGACGGCCTATTGAGCGGAATACATATTATTGCCACAAATCCCGCGTCTCGAGCGTTCGCATTGGAGCACGCACGCGACGTGATGGCTGACGTTCAAAGACTTCCCTTGGTGGAAAGCCTTGAATCTGATATTT
Organism: Arthrobacter sp. 2RAF6; assembly: GCF_052115205.1. Taxonomy (NCBI): domain Bacteria; kingdom Bacillati; phylum Actinomycetota; class Actinomycetes; order Micrococcales; family Micrococcaceae; genus Arthrobacter; species Arthrobacter sp. 2RAF6. The sequence continues at coordinate 112,984 of NZ_JBFRGF010000009.1, forward strand.
CGCACGCGCACGACGGTACGGGTGATGCCACTAAGTGCCCTGTTCCTCACGCGTCCTTCCTCGGGACAGCTGAGACCCCGCCCACCACACCAGGCCGCGCAGGACAACGGCGACCGAACCACATTTAGAGAGCCATCCATCCAGCAGCCGGAAGCCTATGGGGCACGATCCATTCCATCCCTAGTGGTCCTGCCGGTCCACAGTTTGCCAGAGGAAGCAATGTTCACTCCCCCTATTTCAGCAGCATCTTCAGATTTCCCCATCGCAAAGAGCTTCCTCCGAGAAATCTGGAATTCCTTGGGCGGAGAGGCGCCCGCCCTCGAAAGAGTGACGTTCCACAACGAGGGAGACCTTTCCTCGCCGTTTCCAGTTGCTGATTTCGCAGCCGCCACCTTTGCCGCCGCGGGGCTATCCGCGAGCCAACTAATTCACGACGCTGGCCTAGGTGCGCCCGAAGTCAGGGTGGACCGGAAGAATGCGACAACCTGGTTTGATTTTCCTATAGCGCCTTCGAGGCTCATCGACGAGCCTCTCCCCCATGGCATCCACTCAAAGTGGATGGTTGAGTTCCAGACTCGAGACGCCCAGTGGATTCGAGTACAGGCAACGTACCCTACGCTTCGCCAGCGATTGTTTGGAAGCCTCGAAATCAAAGGTGACCTAAAAGATGTCGCTGAAGCGCTTTCCGGTTTGAATGCTGACGAAGCAGAAAACCGCCTGATCGCCGGTGGCGCGGCGGCAGCCGTAGCCCGGTCTCTCGATGACTGGCGTCATCATCCCCAAGGTGCCGCCGTCGCACGTGAACCCATTGCCGCATGCGAGGACACCCTCATGGGCGTCGACTCTTGGCGACCCACACCGGGACGGCCGCTCCTCGGTGTCCGCGTTTTGGACCTGACGCGGGTCGTGGCAGGCCCAATGGCCACCAGATACCTGGCGGCCCTCGGCGCGGAAGTCCTAAGGCTGGATGCGCCAAACTCGGACGAAGTACTGCTGGGAAAAGCTAACGACATTGTCCTCGGCAAGCGATGGGCATTGCTCGACATCAAAACGCCGGAGGGCAGGGAACACTTCAAGAAATTGCTGGCATCAACCGATGTATTGGTGCACGGCTATAGGCCAGGGGCACTTGACCGCCTCGGGTTCGATCAAGAGACACGGTCTTCTCTTCGGCCTGGACTAGTAGAAGTTGCCTTGTGTGCTTATGGCTGGACAGGCCCATGGAGGGAAAGGCGGGGCTTTGACACCCTTGTACAGTTCTCATCAGGAATCGCACATGAAGTGAGCCGGTGGGCAAATCAGGACCCTGACCGTCGACTTCCGCTCAACGCGCTGGGACATTCAGTTGATGCGACCCGACCGCGACATCTGCCGGTGGAGGCCCTCGATTTCGGCACTGGATACCAACTCGCTGCGGCGGTGCTTGAAGGCCTGCGACGAAGGATGAACACGGGATTGGGATCTGTCACCAAAATGTCACTCGCCCGGTCGGCTGCCCTGCTTGCAAATGGAGGATCTCCTCAAAATCAGGAGACATTCGACTTGCCTATCGAGGCTGACTTTCTGGATGATCGCATCTACAGCATGGGCGGAAGAGCGTCCCAACGCCTACCGTTCCCTTTGACCATCGAAAACACCCCCCACTTTTGGGACCGCATCTCGGAGAGGCCAGGATCATCTGCGCCGACGTGGTCTTACGATCGGCCATGACGCGTCCAGTCTTGCTTGACTGACGGATGGTGCAAACAGCTCGGTCCACAATGTCCGCATGCCGCTCGGCGCTGACGATCGCCACGCCGTTGTCCTCGACATGGAGAATTCCCGCGAGGACAACGGCGTGCTCGTTTGGCCAAGCAAAGCACCGCTGTGTATCGAGCCTCTCGCCATCCGCGGCAGCTGAGGCGCGGCGAAAGCCTGCGAAGACCCAACGAGTGTAGAAGTGCGGCGCCAGCTGACTGGATGGTGGAGTACTTGTACTGACCACCCAAGCTCGTCCCGGGTCTGGACACGGCGCTTTCAAGAAGTTGTACGCTCCGGACACCTGGGGGACTAATCGGGTCTCCCGCTTCCGCAAAATCGCTTTCGAGTTCCTCATGGATTCCTAGAATCTCCTCGGTCGTAAGGAGTCTTCTCTCACGAGCCGTTCCCTTCGCCGTCCACTCAAACGGCGGCGCCACAGGCCGTGAATCACTCTTTAGAACCTCGCGCCGCTGTTCCAACCTGCGCGCCGTACTGTCAGTGGTGGACGCCAGATACGAGTTAAGTCGCCTGATGGAGCCCCTTGGCATGGTGATGGTGGCGGACTTCAATGTGAAACCCAACTCCTCCAACAGGTCCGCCAATTCGTTGCGCTCCAGCCCATACTCTCCGAGCCAGTACGAAACTTTCCTCTGCTGAGCACCAGGAAGGCCCAAGGCCCTTTCTGCTGCCCGCATATCGCGGCGTTCTACGACCGAGTTTGGGGCGTCCACATATTCGACGCCTTCTCCCCAAAGCGCGACCAACGCTTGCTCTGTGTCGACCTTGGCCTTTGCTGCCAACGAACTGACTGTCAGCGAACCCTTAGCCACTATTCCCCCAAATTTTGCGATCTCGGATTCACTTCAACAACGCCCGTTGCAACGACATTTTGCGCACAATCTAGGCGGCCACACTGGCGGCCGTCTAACTTGCGCGCGGAATTAACCTCCATCACGAGAGAGACGGAAGACCCGCCAAATACGTTGGGCAGATTCGCCACCTAGCTGGCGAATCGCCAACTAGCCTCCAATCTCACAGCTGCTGCGTCGCAAGACCTACCCCTCCCACTTCTGGGTGGACGAGAGCGGCCCCATCCACCTACTTGCAAGTCTTCCAAGTAGGGGCCCGGCACTTCCAACATGACGGGCGTTCCACCTACTTGGCCAACTGCATGAACAGCTGGCCAAGTACGGCGAAACGTGGACATCTAACTTGGGAAATGGCCAACTACTACCGTGAATTCTCACACCTATTTGGAAGTCTTCCAGATAGGCCGACTAGTTCTTCCAAATGGATATCGGTTCTTCCACTTAGAGTGACTTCTCTCAGAGCCCTAAAACTCCCAGTCCTCATCCTCAGTATTAACAGCCTTGCCAATCACATAAGACGACCCCGACCCCGAGAAGAAGTCGTGGTTCTCGTCGGCATTAGGTGACAAGGCCGACAGGATGGCCGGGTTCACGTCGGTGACGGAGGCCGGGAACATGGCCTCGTAGCCGAGGTTCATGAGGGCCTTGTTGGCGTTGTAGTGCAGGAACTTCTTGACGTCCTCGGCCAGGCCTACGCCGTCGTAGAGGTCGTGCGTGTACTGGACTTCGTTTTCGTACAGCTCGAAGAGCAGCTCGAAGGTGTAGTCCTTGATTTCCTGGCGCTTCTCCTCGGAGACCTTTTCGAGGCCCTTCTGGAACTTGTAGCCGATGTAGTAGCCATGCACGGCTTCGTCGCGGATGATCAAGCGGATAAGGTCTGCAGTGTTCGTGAGCTTGGCACGGGAGGACCAGTACATCGGAAGGTAGAACCCGGAGTAGAACAGGAACGATTCCAGCAGCGTGGAAGCGACCTTGCGCTTGAGGGGATCGTCGCCCTGGTAGTAGTCCATGACGATCTGCGCCTTCTTCTGCAGGTTCTCGTTCTCGAGGGACCACCGGAAGGCGTCGTCGATCTCCTTGGTAGAGCACAGGGTCGAGAAAATCGACGAATACGACTTCGCGTGCACCGACTCCATGAAGGCGATGTTGGTGTACACGGCCTCTTCGTGCGGGGTGATCGCGTCCGGGATCAAGGAAACGGCACCCACGGTCCCCTGGATGGTGTCCAGCAGGGTCAGGCCCGTGAATACGCGCATGGTGAGCTGCTGCTCGTCCGGCGTCAGGGTGTGCCAGGACTGGACGTCGTTGGACAGCGGCACCTTCTCCGGCAGCCAGAAGTTGTTGACCAGGCGGTTCCAGACCTCCACGTCCTTGTCATCCTGGATGCGGTTCCAGTTGATCGCTTCGACGTGGCTAAGCAGCTTGACCTTCTCGGTCATTTCGTCCCCTTAACGTATGTGTTCTTTAAGGTAAGCGTACGACGCCGGGCGCTCACCCGGCGTCGTACTCTTCAGTTTTGAGGCGCGGCGGCTGCCGCAAATAAACAACCGTTATCGGTTACAGCATGCAGGAAACGCAGCCCTCTACCTCGGTCCCTTCCAGCGCGAGCTGGCGGAGGCGGATGTAGTAGAGGGTCTTGATGCCCTTGCGCCAGGCGTAGATCTGCGCCTTGTTGATGTCACGCGTGGTGGCGGTGTCCTTGAAGAACAGAGTCAGGGACAGGCCCTGGTCCACGTGCTGCGTGGCGGCGGCGTACGTGTCGATGATCTTCTCGTAGCCGATCTCGTACGCGTCCTGGTAGTACTCCAGGTTGTCGTTGTCGAGGTAGGGAGCCGGGTAGTAGACGCGGCCGATCTTGCCTTCCTTGCGGATTTCGATCTTGGCGGCCACCGGGTGGATCGACGACGTCGAGTTGTTGATGTAGCTGATGGAACCGGTGGGCGGCACGGCCTGCAGGTTCTGGTTGTAGATGCCGTGCTCCATGACGGAAGCCTTCAGCTCGCGCCAGTCATCCTGCGTCGGAATGTGGATACCGGCGAAGAGCTCGCGAACGCGCTCGGTCTCCGGGGTCCATTCCTGCTCGGTGTACTTGTCGAAGAACGTGCCACTGGCATACGTGGAGTTCTCAAAGCCGCCGAAGGGCTGACCGGTCTCGATAGCAAGCTTGTTCGAGGCGCGGAGGGCGTGGAACAGCACCGTGTAGAAGTAGATGTTGGTGAAGTCCAAGCCCTCGTCGGAACCGTAGTGGACGTGCTCACGGGCAAGGTAGCCGTGCAGGTTCATCTGGCCGAGGCCGATGGCGTGGCTCTGGGCATTGCCCTGCGCGATGGACGGCACGGAATTGATGTAGGACATGTCCGACACCGCGCTGAGGGCACGGATGGACGTCTCGATCGACAGTCCGAAGTCCGGCGAATCCATGGTCTTGGCGATGTTCATCGAACCAAGGTTGCAGGAGATGTCCTTGCCGACCGTCTCGTAGCTGAGGTCCTCGGCGTAGATGGACGGCGTGGAAACCTGCAGGATCTCCGAGCACAGGTTGCTCATGGTGATCTTGCCCGCGATCGGGTTGGCCCGGTTCACGGTGTCCTCGAACATGATGTACGGGTAGCCGGATTCGAACTGGATCTCCGCGAGGGTCTGGAAGAACTCGCGGGCGCTGATCTTGGTCTTCTTGATCCGGGAGTCGTCCACCATCTCGTAGTACTTCTCGGTGACCGAGATATCGGAGAACGGGACGCCGTAGACGCGTTCGACGTCGTACGGGGAGAAGAGGTACATGTCCTCGTTCTTCTTGGCCAGCTCAAACGTGATGTCCGGAACCACGACGCCGAGGGACAGTGTCTTGATACGGATCTTCTCGTCGGCGTTTTCACGCTTGGTGTCCAGGAAGCGGTAGATGTCCGGGTGGTGGGCGTGCAGGTATACGGCACCCGCACCCTGGCGGGCACCGAGCTGGTTGGCGTAGGAGAAACTGTCCTCGAGGAGCTTCATGACCGGGATGACGCCGGAGGACTGGTTCTCGATCTGCTTGATCGGGGCGCCGTGCTCGCGGATGTTGGTCAGCGAGAGGGCCACGCCACCGCCGCGCTTGGACAACTGCAGCGCCGAGTTGATACCGCGGGCGATCGACTCCATGTTGTCTTCGATGCGCAACAGGAAGCAGGAGACCAGCTCGCCGCGCTGGGCCTTGCCGGCGTTGAGGAACGTGGGCGTTGCGGGCTGGAAGCGGCCGTCGATGATTTCCTCGACGAGGCGGCTGGCCAGCTCTTCGTTGCCGCGGGCAAGGTGCAGGGCAACCATGCAGACGCGGTCTTCGTAGCGCTCCAGGAAACGCTTGCCGTCGAACGTCTTGAGCGTGTAGGAGGTGTAGAACTTGAAGGCGCCGAGGAAGGTCTCGAAGCGGAACTTCTTCTTGTAGGCGCGGTTGAAAAGGTCACGGATGAAGTTCATCGTGTACTGGTCGAGGGTCTCGCGCTCGTAGTACTGGTTCTTGACCAGGTAGTCCAGCTTTTCTTCCAGGTCATGGAAGAAAACGGTGTTGTTGTTCACGTGCTGCAGGAAGTACTGGTGCGCGGCCTCGCGGTCGGCTTCGAACTGGATTTCCCCGTTCGGACCGTAGAGGTTCAACATGGCGTTGAGCTCATGATAGCCAAGGCCCTTATAGGCCTCCGGCAATGGCTTCTTGACCTTGGCGGTGTCCATAGCGCCCTTGGTTACTTCTGTATCTGCGACAGTCGTGTCCAAAACTTTTCCAATCCTTGATTGACCCGGTCAACATCTTCCGGAGTCCCCATGAGTTCGAATCGATAAAGAAGCGGAACCCGGCATTTGGTGGCGATGATGTCTCCCGCCATGCAGTAGTTTTCCGCGAAGTTGGTGTTTCCTGCTCCTATGACCCCGCGGATCAGTTCCCTGTTCTGCGGGTTGTTCAGAAACCTGATGACTTGCTTGGGCACCGACCCTTCGCCATTCGTGCCGCCATACGTGGGCAACACAAGGACGAAGGGTTCCAGTGCGAGCAGCGGCGCGTCCTTGGCATGGAGCGGGATGCGTGCCGCGTCAACGCCGAGCTTCTGGACGAAGCGCTTGGTGTTCTCAGATGTGGAGGAAAAGTAGATAAGGTGACTCCGCGTGCTGACAGCCTCAGCCATTGCTTGAGCAGGTGCTGTTGCCAGCGCTGCCATGGGAGTCACCTCGACTACATTGGAATACTTTGTTGTGGTGGCGGAGTCCTGAAGAGCCAGGTCCCTGAAAACTACGCCACCGAAGCGGCAGCCAGTGCCAGCTCTTCGATCTTGTCCGGACGGAATCCCGACCAGTGGTCCTGTTCGGTCACCACGACGGGGGCCTGCATGTACCCAAGGGCCTTCAGGCGCTCAAGGGCCTCGGCATCCTGGGAGATGTCGACGCTCTGGTAGGCGATGCCCTTCTTGTCGAGTGCACGGTAGGTTGCATTGCACTGAACACAGGCCGGCTTCGTGTAAACCGTAACAGTCATGGTTCCTGTCCCCTTTGTTGAAGTCTTTGCTCTTCGTTCGGCAGGCCCCGACCGGAACTGGTTCCGACTCCGATGCTGGCCCGCTGGGCCGCTTAGGCGGCCAAACGCTCTATTCATGTCTTGTGCTGGTTTCCCGCTCAATCCGTAAATCGATACTACATGTAGTGCAAGCGCCTCAGCGGGACCCCAAGATGATGTATTACAAGTATGTCATTTTACGCACCGGTAGTCCACAGGCCAAGGGGGTAAAAATGTCCGGGAATCCGCCAAATCCGGAGACGTAATCCACACCCTGTGGACTACTTAGCCACAATTATTCGTCAGCGTGTCGCTTGGATCCCGGCGTGTCGCGGCATCCTGCAAACACCGTTTCGTGAGTCGCCCGCCACATTTCCAAACGACTGGTCGGCGCCGGGCCGACCCCGCAACAGCAACAGCGGAGACCGAATTCACACCGCTATGCTGGCTGGGCACGGATATCGGCCGGCACCGAGCCTAAGGATCACTGATGGTCAACCTTCTCCACCTGCGGACGCTGCTTGAAGTCACGCGGCTCGGTTCCTTCTCGGCAGCCGCCGGGCGGCTCGGCTATACCGCCTCAGCCGTATCCCAACAGATGGCGGCGCTGGAACGGGACACCGGCGTCGAGCTCTTCCACCGATCCCCACGCAGCGTGGTTCCCACCGAAGCAGCCCTCACCATGGTGCGCCATGCCTCCAAGGTACTCACCGACGTCGAGACCCTGCTGGCGGCCGCCTCTCGGAGCGCGGACTCCCCCGTCCAGGAACTGCGGCTTGGCATCTTCCCCAGCCTGGCAACCTACATCCTCCCGGACATCCTCCGGAACCCGCGCTGGAAGAAGCTGGGCATAGAACTGCGCGTGTGGGTGGCCGAACCTTCCCAGACCATCCAAGGGCTGCGCACCGGCGGCGAGCTGGACCTCGCCCTGGTGTACCAAGTGGGCCAGTCCGGACTCGCGTGGCCCCACACCCTGGACCGGCAGTGGATCGGCGACGACGACTTCCGGGTAGTGCTCCCCTCATCGTGGGGCATCCGGGAGGACGCCGAAATGCAGGCATCGCAACTCTCGGACATGCCCTGGATCATGCACCATCCGGGCACCAGCGACGCCGTGGTGATCGAGCGCCTGTTTGCCAGTTGCAATCTGCACCCGCGCGTCGTGGCCTATAGCGATGACTTCCACGCCAGCCTCGAGATGGCGGCAGCGGGACTCGGCGCTGCGCTGGTGCCGGAACTGGCGCTGCGGCACCGGCCGCCCGGCGTCGTGGTTCTCGATGTTCCGGACATCCGGCTCGCCCGCAACGTGTTCGCCCTGCTCCTCAACGAGAAGCGCACGGCCCAGGTGCAGCTCTTCACCGAATTGCTGGCCGACACGCTTCGCGGCAGCACCGCAACCGTCCGGGCCGGCAGCGCCGCGGCGATGCCCAAAACGACGCAAAAGTCAACGCCCAAACCGCCTGCCTGAAATCTTCCAGGATGCTGGAACACGCCGCTTGTTTGGGACTATCTTGAAGACATGAGCAAGGTAGCGAGCAAACATTTTGGGGAGATCGAGCTCAACCACGGGCGGGAGCGCTGTTACGTGGCTTCGCACGAGCTCGCCGGGAATCCCCTCGAACTGGACCTGAACGTCACGGCGCATGACCACTTCGACGAGAAGGCACTCCACAAGGTGGACTACCGCCTGGGCTACCTCCCCGAGTTGGTAGACCAGGTCCGGGACATGATTGCCGAAGAGCTGGACCAGGACGGCACCAACTCCCAGCAGTTCCTCCACTTCCACTCCAACCAGCTCAAGGAAGAGCAACTGGAGGCGGTGTTCGGCGTCCGGGATAGGACGCAGCTCACCAAAGACGTCTTCCTCAAGGCCCTCAAACTAGGTCATGTAGCGATCTACCCCGGCCAGCCGGAGCGCTATTTCGTCCTGGATTTCACCTTGGGATCGCACTTCACCGACGAGCTCCTGGTAGTTGCGGCGGACGAGGACGGCGTGGTGGACGACGAAATCCTCTGGGAGTCCTGAAAAGTCGATACAACCAATGATTAAACAACGACGGCGGCCGGTCACCTTTCGAGGTGACCGGCCGCCGCGTTCACTCGCTTCTCAAAGGCTGGCGCGGCAGGCCGCACCAACCTTCGAGCCTCTGCGAGCTCTCTTATTGCGTCAGCGGTCTACTTGGCTGCTTCGAGCAGTCCGGCGCGGACCGTCTTGGTGGCCTTGACCAGGTTGCGCAGGGACTCTTCGGTCTCGGCGTAGCCACGGGTCTTCAGGCCGCAGTCCGGGTTGACCCAGAGCTGGCGCGACGGAACGTGCTTGACGGCGGTGGTCAGCAGCTCGGTGACTTCAGCCTCGCCCGGAACACGCGGCGAGTGGATGTCGTAGACGCCCGGACCAACGCCACGGCCGAAGTGGTGCGCCTCGAGGTCGTGGACAACCTCCATGCGTGAACGTGCTGCTTCGATGGACGTGACGTCGGCGTCGAGGCCGTCGATCGCGTCAATGATCACACCGAACTCCGAGTAGCAGAGGTGGGTATGGATCTGGGTGGCGTCGGCGGCACCGGCGGTAGCCAGGCGGAAGGAGTCAACCGACCACTTCAGGTAAGCGGCGTGGTCAGCCTTGCGCAGCGGCAGGAGTTCGCGCAGCGCGGGCTCGTCCACCTGGATGACCTTGATGCCGGCAGCTTCGAGATCGGCGATCTCGTCTCGCAGAGCCAGGCCGACCTGGTTGGCGGTCTCACCCAGCGGCTGGTCGTCGCGGACGAAGGACCAGGCCAGGATGGTGACCGGACCTGTGAGCATGCCCTTCATGGGCTTGCTGGTCAGGGACTGCGCGTATTCGGCCCAGGCAACCGTGATGGGAGCCGAGCGGGTGACATCGCCCCAGAGGATGGACGGACGGGTGCAGCGGGAGCCGTAGGACTGGACCCAGCCGTGGACCGTCACGTCGAAGCCTTCGAGGTTCTCGGCAAAGTACTGGACCATGTCGTTGCGCTCGGGCTCACCGTGCACCAGGACGTCGTAGCCGAGTTCTTCCTGCAGCTCGACGACGCGCTTGATCTCGTCCTTCATGAGCTGCTCGTACTGCTCGTTGGTGAGATCACCCTTGTTGTTGCGGGCACGGGCAGAGCGGATCTCCGAAGTCTGGGGGAAGGAACCGATGGTCGTGGTGGGCAGCGGCGGCAAGTGCAGCGCTGCTTCCTGGGCGGCTTCGCGGACCGAGTACTCGGAGCGGTTGAAGTCGGCCTCGGTGAGGGCAGCGGTGCGGGCACGGACGTCGGCGCGCTGGACGCCTTCGGCGGTGGCGCGGGAGGCGATCACTGCGGAGGCTTCGTCGATGGCGGCCTTCGCGGAAGCCGGGTTGGCCAGGTAATCCGCGAGGGTCTTGACCTCGACGGCTTTCTGGTCAGCGAATGCGAGCCAGCTGCGCAGCTGCTCCGGGAGCTGGGTTTCCTCAGCGGTGTCGTGGGGGACGTGCTGGGTGGAGGTGGAGGTGCTGACGGCAAGCTTGCCGGCTGCGGCCTTCAATTCGTCCAGCTTGGCGGCCGAGACGGCGAGGTCGTTGCGCCAGATGTTGTGGCCGTCGACGACGCCGGCAACCAGGGTCTTGTTGCCGAGGCCCGCCAGGGCTGCTGCGGACGGCACTGCGCCCTTGAAGACATCGATGTGCAAGGCGTCGATGTTGGTCGCGGCAAGGGTGCCGAGCTGGCCGTCGAGGGAACCGTACGGGGTGGAAACAAAGAGCTGCGGGCGCGCTGCGGCACCGGAGAGGACCTCGTACGCACGGGCAGTGGCAGCCTGGATTTCCGCGGCCGGGGCGTCCTGGTCAACAACGAGGGCGGGCTCGTCCAACTGGATCCAGCTGGCGCCGGCAGCGGCCAGCTTGCCGAGCAGTTCAACGTAGACCGGGAGGATGTCCTCGAGGCGGGACAGCGGAGCGAAGCCCGCAGGAGCGTCGTCGGAAGCCTTGGAAAGCAGCAGGTAGGTCACTGGGCCGACGATGTACGGGCGGGTCTCGATCCCGTTGGCCAGGGCGAACTCGAATTCCTCGACAATGCGGTTGGAGGCCAGCTTGAAGCCGGTCTCCGGGCCGATTTCCGGAACGAGGTAGTGGTAGTTGGTGTCGAACCACTTGGTCATTTCCAGCGGCTGCTGTTCCTTGTTGCCGCGGGCCAGGGTGAAGTAGCCATCGATGTCGAGCTGGCCTTCGGCGTTGAGCAGCTGGCCGAAGCGGGCCGGGACGGCGCCCAGGTGTGCGGTGGCGTCAAGCACCTGGTCGTAGAAGGAGAAGGTGCCAGGAACGGCGGCGGCTTCGTTGAGGCCAAGTTCCTGGAGTCGCTTCGCGGTGGTCAGCTGGATGTCCTTGGCAGCGGCGTCAAGGGCAACGGCATCGATCTTGCCGGCCCAGTAGGCTTCAACGGCCTTCTTGAGTTCGCGACGGCGGCCGATGCGCGGGTAGCCGAGCAGGGATGCAGCGGGGAACGCTGCGTTCGTCTTCTCAGTGATGTTCTGTTCAGTCATGGCGTTTCCTTGGGGCAGTAGGTGCAAATCGATGTGTCTAGGGGTTTGCGGACCAGCGTTGGCTGATCAGCTGACGAGTTCTTGTCGGCGGGCGATGGCGCTGAGCCTGCTGGCAGGCCGGGCCGGCCGGGGCAAGGCAAGCTTGTCCAGCACGTCCAGGGCGCAAGCGTGCTCGTTGAAGGTGTACAAGTGAATGCCCGGAGCACCGGCCTGGAGGGCGGCGTTGGCCAGGTCCACAGTGGCGCGGACTCCGATCTTGCGGCGTTCGGAATCGTTGTCCGCCGCGGCAAGGCGCTCGATCAGCTCCGGTGCCGGTTCGACGCCGGTGAGCTCGCCGAGGCGCTTGAGCCGGCGAAGGCTCGTCAGCGGCATGACGCCCGGAATGATCGGGATCGTGACGCCCGCACGTCGGGCTCGGGAGATCAGGTCCGCATATTGCTCAGTGTGGAAGAAGACCTGCGTGATGGCGAAGTCAGCGCCCGAGCGCTGCTTCGCGAGCAGCACCTCGACGTCGTGCTCCACGCTCGGGGACTCAGGGTGGCGGGTGGGATAGGCGGCCACGCCAACGGCGATCTTGCCCGCGCACAGGAGGGCCGAACGTCGCTGTTCCACGCGGCGGATCAGTTCGATCAGATCCTGGGCGTAGCGCAGCGAACCGTTGACCGGCTGTCCGCTGTCCTTGGGGAGGTCGCCGCGCAGCGCAAGGATGCCGCGCACGCCATTGTCCAGGAGCTCGCCGATGATCTCGGCCAATTCCTGCGGGGTGTTTCCGACACAGGTCAAATGGGCCAGCGGCCGCAGGGTCGTTTCGAGCAGCAGCCGGTTGATGAGCTCGACGGCGGTGTCCCGGTTGGATCCGCTGGCGCCGTAAGTGACGGAGACGAAGTCAGGGTCCGTTGCCTCAAGCTCCCCGATGGTCGTCCAGAGGGACTCCGCGGCAGCTGGAGAGCGCGGCGGGAAGAGTTCGTAGGACAGGGCAACAGGAGCGGCGCCGGTCAAGTTTGGATGGGTGTCGATGAGGCTTGGTGGTGACATTTGCGTCCTTGGCTGTGTGTCAGCGGGCCTGCGTCCGCGGACTTGAAAGCCAGGTCCATGGACTGCAGAATCGGTGAATTGAGTTTGGGGATACACGCAACGAACTCCAGCAGGGCGCAGCCGCGACTGGTACGCCTGGAATGAAGTTGTCCGTGTGCAAATGTCAGGCCCACATGGGGGCACCCACACCCTCCTGCCTGCCTTCAAGAGGCAGATCCGGCGGAGGATCGCTGACACGTTACCGCGGTAACTTGATACGACTCTAGATCGGGGCTCCGGGCGCCACAAATCCCCCACCGAATTAAGACGCATTTTTACGCTACGTTTCGCCTGATTTCTGAAGATTGTTCGTTTTGGCCTTCGTCAGGGTTAAGGCCGCAAACAGTACGCCATGGAGAACCCCGCCGCGAGCCCTCCCCATGGAGGTCCTGCAGGACTATTCTTTTGCCATGATCCAGCTTCCAGCCAGTTATCAGGAATACCTCGACGGCAAGGACGAGCGGTTCATCCAAACCGTCCGCCCCATCTTGATGCAATCGGCCGCGGACAAACTTCACGGTGTGCGCGTACTTTACAACCGCGGCCTGACTGGTCACCAAGCGCATCTGGATGACACCATCCCGTACGGCACTATCGTCGAGGACATCGACTGAGTCCTGGCTGCTGAGTCCTGGCTGCTGGCCGCTCAGCCCTTCATCGCGCCGGAAAGCGCAAACGCACTGCCGGACCCTCTGGCTACCACCGTGTAGAGGATAAGCACCGGAACCGAATACAAGATGGAGAACGCGGCGAGTTCCCCATAGGCAATGGCTCCATGCTGGCCGAAGAAGCTGAAAACAGACACCGCGGCAGGCTGCTTCGAAGTAGACAACAACAGGATGAACGGGACGAAGAAGTTCCCCCAGGCCTGGATGAAGACGAAGATGAACACCACGCCCAGCCCTTGCCTCATCAGGGGCACCACGATTCTCCGGAGCGTAGCCAGCCCCGAGGCGCCGTCCATCCAGGCGGCTTCCTCCAGCTCGAGCGGCACGGAGTCCATGAAGTTCTTGGTCATCCAAATGGCCATGGGCAAAGTGGTGGTTGCCATGAAGAAGATGGTTGCCGGCATCGAGTCCAGCAATTGCAACTGCACGAACAGGCCGTAGACCGGTACCATGATCGCCGTGACCGGGAGCGACGTGCCGAACAGGATCGCGAACAGGAACGGCTTGTTGAATCGCGATTGGTAGCGGGACAGCGGATAAGCAGCGAGCACGGCGGCCACCAGGTTCACGACCGCGGTTCCGGCAGAGAGCAGCAAGCTGTTCACGAGTGGCTGGAAGAGCAGCCCTGGCGTCAGTACGGCGGCAAAATTGGCGAACGACGGCGATTGCGGCCACCGCGTCTCGTAGCCGGCGTGCGGATCAACGGAAGCAAGAATCAGCCACGCAAGTGGCAGGACAAAGCACAGCCCGATCACAGTCAAGGCCGCGTTGGCAGCCAAGCGGACGCGGAGCCGTCCCGCGGCCACCGCCGTCGGGCGCTTCGTTGCGAGCAACGGCGCACGGCGTACGGAGGTCACGGTTTCGCCCCGCGGATCAACCTGACGTACACAGCACCGAAGACCATGCCGATCAGGATCAATACCGAAGCGATCGCGGTGCCGTAGCCGATGTCCCCGAGCTTGAAGGCTTCCTGGTACGCCAGCACGGGCAAGGTGGTGCTCGCGTTGGAGGGACCACCGGCCGTCATTACCCAGATGAGGGTGAATACCGCGAGCGTTTGGAGGGTGATCAGCATGAGGTTGGTGGCGATGCTGCCGCGGATGATCGGAAGGGTGATGAAGGCCAGGCGTTGCCAACCCCGGGCGCCGTCCATGAGTGCGGCTTCGGAGACGTCGCGGGGGACCTGGGAGAGCGCGGCCCTGTAGACCAGCATCGAGAACGCGGTGCCGCGCCAGACATTGGCCAGGATGATGGCGGCCATCGGAAAGGCATAGAGCCAGTTGGTGCCCTGGATACCGACCATTCCCAAGAGCTGGTTGAGCGTGCCGTCCTGGCTGAAGTACGCGTAGGCCGCGAAGGCCGCCACGATCTCCGGCAGTATCCACGAAGCGACCACCGCCGTGCCCACGAGCGACGCCGTCGCTCCCCCGGATCTCGTCATCAACAAGGCGATGACCAGGCCCAGGGCGTTCTGTCCGAGGATCGCAGAGACTGCCACGAAGACCACCGTCAGCCATGCCGAGAGCGGGAAGACGGAATCCGTCAGCATCCGGGCGTAGTTGTCCAGGCCGACCCATTGAGGGTTCAGGGCTGCCTTGCCTGACAATGCGGCGTTGGTGAAGGAGGCGTAGAAGGACCACGCCACGGGTGCCAACATGAAGAGGGCCAGCAGCAGGATTGACGGCACCACCGGCAACAAGCGGAGCCCGCGTCGCAGTGGCCTTTGGATTGGGGATCTGGGTCGCAGCGAACCGCGGCCGAGGGAATCAGGGACTGCCATGCGTCATTTCTGCATGACCTTGGTGTCGCCGACGAGTTTCTTGACCGAAGAGTCGTATTCGGCTGCCGCCTCCGCTGGACTTTGTTTGCCGGTGATGACGGCCTCGGTGGCCTGTTGGACGGCGAGGGAGATCTTCGGGTAGTCGGCGGTTGCCGGGCGATAGTGCGTGACGCCTACCAGATCGGAAACATCCTTCACGAACGGGTTGGCCGCTTGGTAACCGGGATCGGAAGCGACATCGGTGCGGACGGCGATCTGCGAATTGTTAACGTCGAAGGCCAAGGCGTTCTTCTTGTTCACGGCAGTCGTCAGGAACTTGAAGGCCAGGTCCGGGCTCGTGGTCTTCGCCCCGACGGCGAGCGTCCAGCCACCGGACATGCTCACGCCACCTGGATCCTGTCCAAACTGGGTGGGGAACGTCGCTACTCCCATGTCCTGCGCGTAACCGGCCCATTCGTAGGAACCGCCCTTTTGCCAGAACGACGGCGCGTAGGAGCCTTCCACGGTGGCGCCCATTTTGCCTTGCGGCAGCCACTGTCCAAAGACCTTCTTCCACACATTCGAATCGAGGGCGTCCGCCGGGGTCACGGAAAGCTTCTCATCGTAGAGGGTCTTCAGGAACTGGAGTGAATCGGTGAATCCCTTGGAACCCACAACCCACTTCTTGGCGCTTTCCGAATACAAGGAGCTTCCCGTTCCATAAAGCAGTTCGTAGAAGCTCTGCATGACAGTTCCCTCACCGGTGCCTTTTCCTGCGTACATGCTGAAGGGGATCACGCTCGGATCCGCGGCCTTCATTTTGCGGGCCGCAGCCAGGATGTCATCCCAGGTTTTCGGCTGCCAGGGCAACGGTATGCCGGCCTTCTGGAGGACCGTCTTGTTGTACCAGATCGCCCTGGTGTCGGTGCCGAGCGGGACGGCATAGATACTGCCGTCGTCACCGCGTCCCGCGGCCTTGGCACCCTCGTTGAACTTGGACCACTCGTCCCACGAGGCCAGTTGCGAGTCGAGTTTGAGCAAGTACCCGGCGTCGACGTCCGAGCGGACCTTGAAGGTGTCCTCGTAGAAGACGTCGGGAGCTGTGTCCGGGGAACGCTGGGCCAGCGCTAGCTTCGTGCCATAGTCGTCGTCGTTGGCTTGGATGGGCTCCAAGTCCACAGTGACGCCCGCGTTTGCCGCTTCGAATTCCTGCTTGGCGTCCTGGAAGACCTTGTCCAGGGCGGTGAAGGAGTCCGTCTTTTGATAGACGATCCTGATGGTTTGTTTGTTGATGGCTTGCGGTTGGGAGGAACAGGCGGCCGAGGCCAAAAGGCCGACGACGCCGAGCAGTGCAGCTCCGATCCGGACTGGGCGACGCATGACGCTCCGATCTTCAAGCGGCTGCAGCCCCCACACTTCAGCTGGCCCAGCCTGTTGCCAATATTGATATATGCAGCCCTGCGATGCAGGGCTTGGTGAAGGCCTCAGCCTTCCAACAGGAGCCGCTGGGCGCGCGGCGCAAGCGTGTGTTCGAGTACCAGGCAGGCCGCCCCGATGGCGCCGACGTCTTCGCCCACGCCGGTCCCGACAACCTCGATGCCGTGGATGCTGTTGGCGGCA
Organism: Arthrobacter sp. 2RAF6; assembly: GCF_052115205.1. Taxonomy (NCBI): domain Bacteria; kingdom Bacillati; phylum Actinomycetota; class Actinomycetes; order Micrococcales; family Micrococcaceae; genus Arthrobacter; species Arthrobacter sp. 2RAF6. The sequence continues at coordinate 129,757 of NZ_JBFRGF010000009.1, forward strand.
CTGTTGGCCGCGAGCAGCGGAGGAATGCGATCCAAGTAACGTTCGGACATGCGGCCCCAGAACGGGCCACCAAAGACGACGCGTTCGACGTCGAGGGTGTTCGTCACCACCGCAACCGCGCGGGCAACCAGCACCGCCGACTTATCTATGATCGCGATGGCACGTTCGTCACCTGCATCCGCGGCGTCGCACAGCCTGGCGAAGCCTTCCTGCACTTCCGGGCCCTCGGTGCCTTTGCGGCCACCGTTCAGGACACCTTGCTCTTCGGCTTCGGCCACGAGGACCTGCGGGATGCAGGAAGATTTGACGCACCCGCGCAGGCCGCAATCGCACTCGGGCCCGTCCGGATCGACAATGATGTGTCCGATTTCGCCGGCGTTGCCGGATGTTCCGCGGACAACTTCATCGTTCAGGACAATGCCGCAACCGATGCCGGTACCCATATACATGAAGATGAAACTTCCGGTGCCGCTGGGCCCGCCGGCCCAGGTTTCGGCGACGGCCGCACTGGTGACGTCCTTGTCCACAAGGGTCTCGAGACCGGTGGCTTCGGCGAGGGCGTCCCTCAGGTGCACCCGGTCCCAACCTGTCATGAGGGGCGGATCCACGACGGTACCCTCATCGAGGTCTATGGGTCCCGGCGCGGCGACGCCAAGTCCCGCGATCTTTCCCGTATCAACACCGGAATCTTCGATCAGCGCCTTGATTTCCTCCGCTATGGCCGCGATGACGCGCTGTGGATTGCTTCCGGTCGGTGTGGGAATCCTGGAGTGCTTCACAACGTCGCCCACCAGGTCCAGGACCACGGAGGTGATGACCGCGGGATCAAGATGGACGCCAAGCGCGTACATTCCTGAAGGATTCAGGCGCAGGATGGTGCGGGGTTTACCCGGACCGCTGCCTTCCTTGCCTGCCTCGACAATGAGCCGTTGATCCAGGAGGCGGCGTGAAATGTTCGAAATAGTCTGTGGTGAAAGGCCGACGATTTGGGCGAGTTCCACCCGGCTCAGTCCGCCCGAGGAGCGCCTGATCGCGTCGAGAATGACGGTCAGGTTGAAGTCCCCCATGCGGGGCAGATTGGTTCCGCGCCTCGGAGTCGGCTGGCGGATCTCAGTCACGGATTCCCCTAAAATCATTCGAATAATGCTGTTGCATTTGCATCGTACGGCACGTGTGCTTGTCCCGGTATGCCCACACGCTGCCCAGGCGTAACGGACCCCGATATTGCTGATTGGAGGCCCGGGAATATGGCACTCATGCCGCAGGCCGAGCTGGATATCACCGCGGAGTTGGTGAGGAGTTTGCTCGAAGAGCAGCTGCAGGGGCAGTTGCTGTCGGAGCCGCACTGACCCCGCCGTCGCCTAGCGTTTAACGCTGCGCGTCACGGTGAATTTCGGGTTCCGGCCGATTTCGGTGGTGGGACCGATCAACCTTTCAAGCGCCGCACGGTACTGCAAGTGACTGTTGTAGACAGTCCAGAGTTCACCGCCCGAAGCCAGGACCCGTGCCGCGGCATCGAACATCTTTGTGGCCGCCCCGGCATGGACGCTGGCGCCGAGGTGGAACGGCGGGTTCAGCAGGATGAGGTCGGCACTGCCTGGTTCGAAGGTGGACATGGCATCGTCCTGGATTACCGTGATTCGATTTGCCAGCCCGTTGGCCGCCGCGGTTGCCTTGGCGGACGCGACTGCTGCCGCCGATTGGTCCGTTGCGGTAACCCGGGCATTGGGACGGCTCCGGGCATACATCGCGGCGAGGATCCCGGTCCCGCAGCCAAGGTCTACCGCGTGGCGCGCTTCGGGGATCCTGTCCAGGAAGCCCAGGAGGAAGCGCGTGCCAATATCCAGCTTCGTGCCTGAAAATGCACCCCCGTGGGCACCGACCGTCATCCCCAGCTCGGTGTTCTGCTCAGAGACCGGGAAGGGCTGCGGTGTGTCCGGCCGCTTGGGACCGGTGGCAAGCAGGACACGTGACTTCCGCTGCGCAAGCTGCGGCTGCACCGACTCAAAGCTGCCTTCAAGGACAGCGTTCATGCCCAGGGACATGTGCTTGACGCGACCTCCGGCCAGCAGGACGGCTCTTGGCGCTGCAAAGCGCGCAACGGCGTCGACGATTTCTTCCAGCTCCGCGAGGGCCTTGGGGAGCTGCATGATCACCAGTTCGGCGCCGTCGAGCAACCCGGCGCCCAGCTCGAACTGGTCAAAGCGGCCGGACAACCCGGACGCATCGGCGTTCCGTTGCAGCGCAAGCCTGCCGACGTACAGGTCTTGGGTCACCCGGACGTGCCCGACACCGAGGGCCGCCAAAGCGCCCAGCGTCAGGGCTCCGTAGCGGTCACCGATCACCGCAACGAGGGTTTCCGGATTTGCGACGTAGCCCGCCGCGGTCTCAAGAAGGAGGCGATCGGTGGCGTCGTGCGCCTGCAGGTTCTCCGCCTCGACATCGGGGAAGCGGCGGAGGGTGCCGAATAGCGTCTCAAGGTGTGCATCCAGCTCGGTCAAGGTCACGGTGCACCAATCTATCCTCCTCAGGAACCCTCGACAACACAGGGGTGGCGGAGGAAGGTAGAGATTGCAAGTAATCGACCGTCCGACCGCTGCTGAAGGCACGGCACGCGCCGCAGCAGCCCGGACACCAGGGTCCGCTGCGAAGGGCGAGCCACGTTGTGGACCTCGAAGATCAGGCTCCCACTCCCCTTGTGAGCAGACCATGACTGTCAACCTCGTCACTCAGCTTGAAGTAAAGTCGCACAATTCCCCCGATGAAATCCGACGGCCGGAGAAAACCGTGGTGGAAAACGTCACTGTCGGTGACTACACCATCGGCCGCCTCAGCTTCGAACCGGGCTGGAGTTGGGCGGATTGCATCAAACCTGTGGTCCAAACCGATTCCTGCCAGCTCAACCACGTAGGGTACTGCGTTGCCGGTGCACTGGAGGTCGAGACCACCGACGGCAAGAAGATCAGCATCTCCAAAGGAGATTCGTACACCATCCCGCCGGGACACAATGCATGGGTTGTGGGCGACGAGACCTACTCGGCCATCGAGTTTGTCAGCGCAGCGGAATATGGAGTCAAGCCTGAGTAGCCGTCAGCGCGTCCCTGTCACCCCCTGACGGCAAGAATATGAGCTCGGGTTGGCAGGTACGCCCTGCTACCGAATTCGAAACGCATCTACAATCGTCGCAGGCGACCGTCCGCACGGACAGTTTCACACCGGGCGGGATACGCGGCCGCCTATTCACCGATAAGTAGAGGACGTGTTTCCATGGCTTTCGTTGAACCAAGCGCCGATGTCTCAGAGCATTCGTTCATCGGGCACGGCACAAGGATCTGGCATCTTGCCCAGATCAGGGAGGGTGCCCGCCTCGGCGAAAACTGCAACATTGGCCGGGGAGCCTATGTCGGTCCGGGCGTCGAAATAGGAGCCAACTCCAAGCTTCAAAACTATGCCTTGGTCTATGAGCCCGCCCGGTTGGGCGCCGGAGTCTTCATCGGCCCGGCAGCCGTACTCACCAACGACACGTACCCCAGGGCGGTGAGCCCCGACGGAACGCTAAAGTCGGCCGACGACTGGACACCTGTGGGTGTGATCGTGGAAGACGGCGCGGCAATCGGCGCCCGCGCGGTGTGCATCGCGCCCATAACGATCGGCAGGTGGGCAACCGTTGCCGCGGGCGCGGTGGTCGTCCGGGACGTTCCGGCCTTCGCATTGGTTGCCGGAGTTCCCGCCAGGCAAATCGGCTGGGTTGGCAAGTCCGGACATCCCCTTCGGCCCGACGGCGATGAACTGGTGTGCCCCGCGACGGGAGAGCGCTACATCAAAGACGGAGACACCCTGACAGAAGCGCGCGCGGTATGAGCGGCAGAGTCCGTGCCGCCGTCGTCGGAGGCGGAATCATCGGCGTCGCCGTGGCACGCGAGCTCACCCGCAGCCTCGACAACGTGGACGTCACGGTATTCGAGAAGGAAATCGGGCTAGGCGGACACCAGACCGGCCACAACAGCGGCGTTGTGCATGCCGGGCTCTACTACGAGCCTGGAAGCTTGAAGGCGAGACTCTGCCGCCGCGGTGTGGACCTGCTCCGGCAGTTCGCGGCGGAGAAGAATCTCGGCTACGAGGAGTGCGGCAAAGTAGTCGTCGCCCACAATGCCCGCGAACTTGACCGGCTCAAGGCGATACACGCCCGGGCCATCGCCAATGGCGTGCCGAACGTCCGCATGGTCGGCGCGGATGAACTCACCATGATCGAGCCGCATGCCCGCGGCCTGGCCGCCCTGCATTCGCCGCGCACCGCGATAGTCGATTACCGTGCCATCACCAATGCCTTGGCCCAGGACGTACGTGCCGCAAGCGGGAACATCCTGCTGGGACTCGCCGTGACCGGTGTGGAAGACCATGGCCGCGAGGTGCGGATACGGTCCTCCCGCGGAACTGAAGCCTTCGACGTCGTGATCACCTGTGCCGGCTTGCAGTCGGATCGGCTGGCCCACGCCGCCGGAGACCCCGCGGACCCCCGTATTGTGCCCTTTTTCGGCGACTATTTCCTGCTCCGGCCCGAGAAGCGTTCTTTGGTCAAGGGCCTGATCTATCCCGTGCCGGACCCGAAATACCCCTTCCTTGGTGTCCATCTGACCAAACGCATCGACGGCGCCATCCTGGTAGGCCCCAATGCTTTCCTGGCGGGCGGCCGGGAAGCCTACCGCCGCGCGCAATTTTCCCCCGTCGACCTCCGCGCCGTGCTGGGGTTCCCGGGATTCTGGCGGTTCGCTGCAGGCAATCTGCCCGCAGCCGCCCGGGAGGCGCGCACGATGATGAACACCCGCGCCTTCGTCAAGGAGGCACAGAAGTACGTCCCGGACATCCTGCCGCGCGATGTCACGCGCGGCCCTCGCGGAATCCGGGCGCAGGCAATGACTTCCGACGGCAGCCTCGTCGATGACTTCGTGATTACGGGCACGAGCCGCGTCCTCCACGTACGGAACGCTCCGTCGCCGGGCGCGACATCGTCGATGGCCATCGCCGAGCACATCGTGGCCGAGGCAATGGGACGAGCCCGACTCTCCTGATCCAAGGCACCTGACAGGTCCACCCGCGCAGCCATTTCCTCCCTGCTCCCCGGGGTTCGCTCCGACATCCGCTGGCATTTCCGCGTATCCGAAGCCAAAAAACAGGTAAACGACCGCCGTCCCCGACGTGCGGCGGCCAAAAAAACGGGTACCGGCACTCGTGCCACGCTCCCGGCCGGCTCCATATGCTTCCGTCATTGAGTGCCTGAAACCAATGACAGAAGCAGGTCGCGACATGAGCAACAACCGAAATTTCCCTTTGGCTGTGCGCCGCGCGGTCCTGCCGACCGTACTGGCCATGATCGGGACGCTCCTGCCGTTACAGATGGCGGTCTCCGCCGTCGCGGCCACAGATCCATGCGCAGCGCCGGTGACCAATCCGGTTGCTTGCGAGAACACGCTGGCCGGGAACCCTGCCTCGGAATGGCAGGTCTCCGGAGCCGGAGACTCCACGATCCAGGGTTACGGCACGTCGATGAGCGTCAATATAGGCCAGACGATCTCGTTCAAGATTCTGACGCCGGCGTCGGCCTACCACATCGATGTGTACCGGCTTGGTTACTACCAGGGCTTGGGGGCCCGCAAGGTTGCCTCGAACCTGCTCCCCTCCGTTGCACTGCCGCAATCACAGCCGGCCTGCAACACATACTCCGACACGGGACTCATCGACTGCGGAAACTGGGGTGTGTCTGCTTCCTGGGCGGTGCCGTCCACTGCGGTCTCCGGCGTCTATATCGCAAGGCTCGTCCGCAACGACACGAACGGCGCGAGCATCGTGCCGTTCGTTGTCCGGAATGACGCCGCACATTCAGACATGTTGTTCCAGACCTCGGACGAGACCTGGCAGGCGTACAACACCTACGGTGGCAACAGCCTCTACAGCTGCACTGTCGCTTGCCCTCCCGGCAACCCGCAGGCCTATAAGGCGGCCTTCAAAGTCTCATACAACAGGCCGTTCAATTCCGCCGCCGACGACCAGGGTCGAAGCTGGCTGATGTACTCCGAGTACCCGATGATCCGGTTCATGGAAGCCAACGGGTACGACATGAGCTACATGAGCGGCAACGATGTCGCCACCAAGGGTTCCCTGCTGCTCAACCACAAGACATTCATGTCCGTGGGGCATGACGAGTATTGGTCCGGCGACCAGCGCGCCAACGTCGAAGCCGCCCGCGACGCCGGAGTGAACCTTGCGTTCTTCAGCGGCAACGAGGTCTTCTGGAGGACACGCTGGGAACCGAGCGCCGCCGGACCCAGCACGCCCGGCCGGACACTGGTGGCCTACAAAGATACGCATTTCAACGCACCAACCGACCCGGTCGCCTGGACGGGCACCTATAGGGACCCGCGCTTCGGGACCTCCACCGGTGGAGGAAACCCCGAAAACTCGCTGACAGGCCAGTTCTTCGTCGTCAATTCAGGAACCACCGACATCACGGTTCCCTCGCAATACAGCGCGCTCCGGATGTGGAGGAACACGACGATCGCCACGATGGCCCCCGGAACCACCGTGACCCTTGGTGCGGGCATCGGCACGCTCGGTTACGAATGGGATATCGACGCCGACAACGGATTCCGTCCGGCCGGCCTCTTCAAGATGTCCGCAACCACGAACACGTCCGCGGAAGTCTTCACGGATTACGGTTCGCAGACTGCCACCGGAAAGACGGCCACCCACAACCTCACGATGTACAGAGCCTCGAGTGGAGCGATCGTCTTCGGCGCCGGAACGGTCCAGTGGCCGTGGGGACTTGACGGGTTCACCACCGGCAAAGCCGTGGACAGGAACATGCAGCAGGCTACGGTCAACCTGTTCGCGGACATGGGAGTCCAGCCGGCAACGATCGTCACCGGGCTGACTGCCGCCACCCGATCCACGGATGTCACTCCTCCGACGTCGACCATCACTGCACCATCCTTCGGAGCGAACATCGCTGACGGAACTATCGTCACCGTCAGCGGAACCGCGGCCGACACCGGCGGCGTGGTGGCCGGCGTCGAGGTCTCCACCGACAACGGAAATACCTGGCGTCCTGCCACCGGCACAACAAATTGGACCTTTAGCTGGAATGCGCATGGCAACCCCACCTCCACCTTGCGCTCACGTGCTGTTGACGACAGCGGCAACGTGGAGACGCCGTCGTCGGGCGTGGTCACCAATATCTCCTGCCCCTGCTCCCTTTCGGGCGTGAACATCTCGCCAGCCGTTGCCGATGCGGCGGATCCCACCGGAATCGAAGTGGGCGCAAAGTTCTACTCCGAAGTGAACGGAACCATAAACGGAGTGCGGTTCTACAAGGCAAGCAAAAATACCGGAACACACACGGGCAGCATCTGGTCCACCAGTGGGCAGCGGCTGGCCACTGCAACCTTCACCGGTGAAAGCGCCACCGGCTGGCAGACAGTGACTTTCTCGACGCCTCTCGCCGTCGTGGCGAACACCGTGTACGTCGTTTCCTATTACGCTCCGGTGGGGCACTATTCCGAGGACACAGCCTACTTCTACCCGCATCCGTCACCGCCGCCAGCGGGAAACAGCCGCGTAGACAGTGCTCCGTTGCATTATCCGCGGAGCCTTCCCGGCACCCCCAATGGGCTCTACGCCTATGGTTCTACCTCGGCGTTCCCGAACGAATCCTACGACGCCGAATACTACTGGGTGGACGCGATCTTCAATCCCTCAGGCACGGCCCCCGCGGTGTCCTCCACGTCCCCGGCCAGCAACGCCACCGCCGTGCCCACCACCACCGCACCCACCGCGACCTTCAACCAGGCCGTCACCGCGACCTCCATCACCTACACCCTCAAAGACGCCGCCAACACCACCGTGCCCGGCACCACCAGCTACAACACCACCACC
>NZ_JBFRGF010000010.1:0-134607 GCF_052115205.1 Arthrobacter sp. 2RAF6
GCCATCATCGCCCGCGACCAAGGCTGCGCCTTCCCCGACTGCACCATCCCCGCACCCTGGTGCGAAGCCCACCACATCACCTACTGGTCCAACGGCGGCACCACCGGAACCGAGCAAGGCACCTTGCTGTGCAGCCACCACCACCACGTGATCCACAAAGAACAATGGACCATCACCACGGACAACGGCGTGGCATGGTTCAAACCCCCACCCCACGTCGATCCCCGCCAAACACCCCGACGCAACCACCACTTCAGACCCACCAGAACATAAACCCGCCCGGGATGAACCCACCCGAATCCGTTGACATGTGACCAAATGGTCACCTATTCTGAATCCATGGACGCCGTCTTCAAGGCACTCTCCGACCCCACCCGCAGGGATCTGCTCGACGAGCTCTTCCGCGAGGACGGGCAGACGCTGAGCGCGCTTGAAGCACGGTTCGACATGACCCGTTTCGGGATCATGAAGCACCTCAAGATCCTTGAGGAAGCCGGGCTGGTTGTGACCCGCCGTCGTGGTCGCGAAAAGCTCCACTACCTGAATCCGGTACCCATCAGGCTCGTCCACGACCGCTGGGTGAGCAAATATGCAGAACCATGGGCCGCTGCGTTGAGCGACCTCAAAACCAGATTGGAAAGTCCCGTGGAAAAGATCTTCGAAATCTACATCAAGACCACTCCGGAACGGCTTTGGGAAGCCATCACGGACAGCGACACCCGCAGCAAGTACCAGTTCGGCAACACCCACACCGCCGACTGGACACCGGGTGGGCACTACGAGATGCACAACCCCAAGGCCAACGGAATGGTCCTCGGCGAAGGCGAAAACGTGGAGGTCGACCCCCCGCGCCGGCTCGTCCAGACCATGCGCGCCCTTTGGGGCGAGGACGTCAAAGCAGAGGGCACCTCACGCGTCACCTGGGAGATCGAACCCGTCGGCGACTCCTGCCACCTGACCGTCACCCACAGCGACTTGCGCGAAGGCGGCAACGACCAGATCTACGGCGGTTGGCCGATGATCCTCTCCGGCCTGAAGACCTGGCTGGAGACCGGCGAGGTACTCACGACCCCGGGTTCATTGATGTATTTGTGAGGGTCGACGGCGGCGCGACCCGCCGTTTTCAGGCCCTGGCGGCCGGAGCGAGGGCTGCGTTGAGGTAATCCAAGTGAGCCAGTGTCGGGGCAGTCGCGTTCGCCGCATATTCGGGGTGCTTGGTGAGAAACTTCTTGATGAAAGGGCACACAGGCACGATCCCGAGCCCCTCGCTCACAGTATCATTCAAGGCCACTTCGGCGAGCCTGCCCGCCAGCCCTTGTCCGCCGAACTCCTCGTTGATCACGGTGTGGTAGAAAATCCGCTGGGGGGACCCGCCGTCGTCGTACCCTTTGTACGCGGCCTTCCCGATCACGTGGCCATCAGCGAGCACTTCAAAGCGCTCGCGGTCAACGTTGTGGCGGAAAGTGGGATCGGTCATCGCTAGCTCCTCGGTTAGGTCCTGTTGACCTACCCTAACCTCGGAGCCGGTGCGCTTTGTTCCCAGGTTTTCTCCAAGCCCAAATTTGGACTTGGAGAAAACCTGGGGGTTACCGCTTAAGCAGTGACGATGTCGCGCGTGGCGTGGTCGTACGTGAAGGTGATCTTGCCGCCGTCGTGCTTCAGCTCGTGGTTGGCGCCATCGCGCGCACCGAACGCGCCGTAGTTCTCGTCCCACGAGCGGTTGAGCGCGATCTTGTAGGTGTAGAAACCGGCAGGCAGCGTGGCCGCGAGGGTCCACACCTTACGACGGGAATTGAACTTCATCTGCACCTCGTCGTACTGCGGAGCCCAGTCCTCCGGCGCGCCGAGAATCGTGTTGAAGTCACCGGCGATCGCGACGGCGGACGGCTGCTCGAGCTTCTCGACGGCGGCAGTCGCTTTGGGTGCTGCAGCTTTCTTAGGCGCTGCCTTGGCGGCCGGTGCCTTAGCCTCGGGGGCTTTGGCGGCGGCTTTGGCCGCAGGCGCCTTCTCTACCACGGGAGCCTTCTTTGCTGCGGGCTTCCTGGCAGCAGCCTTCTTGACGGGGGCCGTCGGAAGCGGGGTATCTTCCGGGACGGGGGTGCCCTCGGCCAGCGCCGTGACGAACTCATCCGGCTTGGCGAAAGCGACCGTGGCACGAAGCCCGTCGTCGGTGATCGTCCAGCCCGAACGGCCCTTGACCAGCCAGCCGGCCTTGACCAGCTTCGCCGTCTCGGTCGTCAGGCTCTTGTGACCGCGTGGAATGCCTCCACTGAGCAGCTCACTTTCGCGCTCATCCAGCGGGACACGGACAATCGCCTCTGCCAGGATCTCGCCGGCATTCAACGACTTCTCGGACCACGTTCCCTCAGCCAAGACGTCCAGGACGGTCTTGAGGCGGGCACTGCTTTTTTCGACGGTGGACTTGGCCACTGGGTCTCCTTCAACGGCGAACATTCCTTCAGCAGTCTGCCAATGTTCTGTAAACTCTGGCGACTATTCTGGGTAAACACCGTGTGTCGTGTCCCACTATTACGCCCAAACGGTTGGCAAGTGATGGAGGGGTCTCGGATACCGGTCGGTAGCTCGCGGTTGGGGTAGTCTCGATAGCCCCTGAACGCTAGGATTCGCGTACTGCTCCAGATGCCTCAATGAGTCAGAAGGTGGGATCAATGAAGCTTGACGAGGTCGTTGACCAGTTTTATCAAGCGCTAAGCCAGTTTGCTAAAGGCAACCCGGAACCTGCCAAGGCAATTTTTTCCCACAGCGGGGAGGTGTCTCTTGCGAACCCTTGGGGCCCTCCGGCCGTCGGCTGGGAGCGAGTATCAGTGGCCCTCGATTCAGCTGCGGCACGGTTCAAAGATGGACAGGTCACCTCTGTTGATTCGCTCACAAAGCACGTCACTTCAGACCTTGCCGGCTTCCTGGACATAGAACACTGGCAGGCAAAGGTCGGAGGAGGAGACGAAATATCGCTCTTTGATCTGCGGGTAACGAGCATTTACCGCCCTGAAGGCGACACTTGGGTGCTCGTGCATCGCCACGCAGACCCGATCACCACGCCGCAGCCGCCGGACGCCGTGCTGCGAAAATAACACCGGGATTCACAGCGCCCGTTTTCACGCTGTGCCCAGGACTGATTAACTGACGGAAGCCTTCTCCCATTCGGAAACCTCAGCCAACAGTTCAGCCTTCCGAGCCTCGTCCGCGAACGATGAACGCACCGAGTTCGCGGCCAGTCGGGCCCGATCCGCAACAGACAACCCGTGAACGGCGACCAGCTGCGCGAAGTTGTCGTCCACGTAGCCGCCAAAGTACGCGGGATCGTCCGAGTTCACGCTGACATTCAGCCCGGCAGCCAACATCGCGGGCAGAGGGTGATCGGCCAGGGTATCCACAGCGCGCAGCCGGACGTTGGACAGCGGGCACACTGTCAGCGGAACCTGCTCGGCCACCAACCGTTCCACCAGGGCCGCATCTTCCATGCATCGGATTCCGTGATCGACCCTCTCCGCGCCAAGCAGATCGAGCGCCTCGTAAATATAGGAAGCAGGGCCTTCCTCGCCCGCGTGCGCGATCCGCCGCAGTCCGGCCTCCGCCGCGCGGCGGTACAGTCGCTCGAACTTCGACGGCGGATTGCCCACCTCGGCCGAGTCCAGGCCGATCCCAGCAATCGGCGCCTTCACGGCAAGAAGCTGGTCCAAAACCTCCAGCGCAGATTCCTCGGACATGTCCCTCAGGAACGCGGCAATCAGGAGCGTCGAGACGCCGAACTCCTCCACCGACGTCGCGAGTGCGGACGCCACGCCGTTCACGCACGTCTCCAGGGCCACCCCGCGCGAGATGTGCGCCTGCGGATCCATCATGATCTCGACGTGCCGCACGCCACCGGCCGCGGCACGTGCCAAATAAGCCCTGGTCATGTCCGCAAAATCCTGCTCGGTGCGCAACACGGTCATGTTGGCGTAGTAGAGATCCAGGAATGACTGCAGATCGGTGAACTCGTACCGTGCGCGCAGCTCGTCCAAATTCGCGTACGGAAGCTCAATCCCGTTCCGTTCCGCGAGCGCGAAAATCAGCTCGGGCTGAAGCGTCCCCTCGATGTGTAGGTGCAGTTCGGCAACCGGGGGTGCCGCCGTCGTCGTCGATTCGCCAAAAGTTTCCACCCGACAAGAGTAGGACGAATACTGAACCCGCCGGGCGTTCAACGGCGATCATCAGGCCCCCGATAACACAAGCGAGGGGAAGACCACACCGCGTCAACTTGGATCTGCGCCCTTCGGCCCCCAAACTGAAAGGATGCAGACCTTCCTCCCGTTCCCCGATTTCAAGCAAAGTGCTGCCGTCTTGGACACCGCAAGGCTTGGCAAGCAGCGTGTCGAAGCACTGCAGATCCTTCGCGCACTCGTGATCCCCGAGTTCGGCCGGCCCTCCCACCCCGCTATCCGCATGTGGATGGGCTACGTTCCCGCCCTTACTCTCTACGGCTTGGCCATGGTGGACGAATGGGTCGCCCGCGGTAACCCGGACAACACCCGCGCCAGCATCACCGAGTTCGCACCCCAGGCAGCCCACCCGGACTATGTCTCCAGGATTCCGATGCCGCCGTGGCTGGGCGACGCCGATTTCCACCTAAGCCACCGATCCAAGCTGCTCCAGAAGGAGCCCCGCTTCTACGCCGAGCTCTTCCCTGACACTCCGAATGACTTGGAGTACCTTTGGCCTGAGCCAAGCCACGAGTTCATTCCCGAAGACCCCTACGACGACTTCATCTGGGTCCTTCGCGCCCCGGTGGGCGACGTCGAACCCGAGAAGATCGACAAGGTGGGGATGCCGGCAGCGGGGAAAGCCAAGGCCGCCAACAGCGACGGCGACGGCTACCAATTCGTCTACGCTTCGGAAACGTCACGCCGCCCGGGCAAGACCGCCCGCAAGGCCCCGAAGCAGCTGGTGAAGAAGCCCACCCGCAACCGCCAGCGCCAGGACGAGGCGTTTCGGACGCTCCCCGGCAACACGCCTGTCCTTGTCCCCGTCGAGGGTGGCGCCAAGTTTGCCTTGGGCAAGATCCTCGGCCGGCCGATCACCCTGGAAGACGGCCGTTTCGGCCGCAACTTCGAGGTCACCAAGATCATCGACCGCACGGACTTCGACTATCCGGCCTTGTTGCAGGATCCGCGGGCGTTCTTCCCGATCCCGGCCCCTTAGCGGGTCGAGTTAGACGCGAACGACGGCGGCGCTCGGGTTCCAGACGAAAGGAACCCGGGCGCCGCCGTCGTTTAAGTGCGGCTGCGGCTACTTGTTCTGCCGACGGACGAGCGCCCGCATAACCAAGATCTCGTAGGCCACAAGGGCAACGACCCAAGTGTAGTCATACCAGCGGGCGTCGAATCGAACGAGCAACGCCAGCAGCCCGAGCGCGGCAGCCAACTGGGTCGTGATGATGGCCGACCAAGGCGTTGTTTTCACCTTATCCACAAGAAATGACCACCCCTCCTGCCGCGAAAAGGACACCCGTGCAGTAGTAGTCATATCGTCCCGTCGACATAGGGACAATGGCGCCGCCGGGTGCCTTTTTGTTTGCCAGGAAGTGTCCACCGGGAGAGTCGCCCCGCGCTGTCACCACAACCGCAATGACGCTTTGCATTTTCTTCCCAATGCCCATGTTCTCTCCCCTTTGAGTTGTAGCAAGTGAGTGACCATCGTAAGTTGCATTTGTTAGAGGAAAGTTGCGACTAGGTGCTGATATTGCCGAATTGAGGAACCGGAGCGCCGCCGTCGTCGTTCAAGGGCTGCTGCCTCTGGGGCATAGGCCGGAATGGGTGCCCGCCGCCGGGAGCCGGTCCGGGGCATTCTCCCCATCTTTCAGGCTACGAAGCCCCCAAAGGAGGTGACTCGCCGTGTCGCAAGCGCTTTCCCACACCAATAGAGGGGAAATTACTGCACCCACTGTACCCAGTCATCCGTCCGCACCGACGGCCGCCCGAGCAGATAGCCCTGCCCGGCCGTCATGCCGAGCTCGACTACCGCGCTTAACTCGGCTTCGGTTTCGATCCCTTCAGCTACCAGATCGGCCCCGATCTCCTTCGCGAAGCCGACCATAGCCGCCCCCAAGGCCCGCTGGCCCGGGTCCGTGTCGATGCCGGCGATGATCTCCCTGTCCAGTTTGATCACATCGGGCTTGAGAAGCAGGACGTGGCGCATGGACGCAAAGCCGGCACCTGCGTCATCAACGGCGATCCTCAAGCCGCGGCAGCGCAAAGGTGCAAGTGCCGCTGCGAGGGGGCCGTAGTCAACAACATGGTGGTGTTCTGTCACCTCAAGCACTATCCGTGCCCTCGATATTCCGGAGTCCGCGAGAATTTCGGGGAGTCTCTCGTCAAGGCATGCCCGGGGTGAGAGATTCACAGAAACCGACAGCGTGGGCGGCAGCCCCTTCGCAGCCGCGAGTGCGGTCTCGAGGGCAAGAATCTCAAGCTCAACATCCAGTCCGACGGCACTAGCCTCAGCAAACCACATCTCAGGGGAAATGCTCGGAGAGCCCGGGAACCGGGTCAACGCTTCAGCCCCGATGATTGAGCCTGTTTCCAAGGAGCGGATCGGTTGGAAGGCAGTCAACAAGGAACGGCCGGCGAGCGTCGCTTCGATCCGGCTCCTGATCTCGCCGGTAGCCAGCGAGTCCGGTGTCCGGGGATCGAGGGCCCTGCTGGTTCCTTCGAAACCGTTGGGTCGGCCGGCGGCGTCGCGAAGCGCCCTTCCTGAAACTTCGACCAGGACCTTGTTGCCGTCCTTGTGGCGGCACACGGCCCGAAGTCCGGCCCAACCGGCAGCTTCGTCCTGGCTCGAAGTCCTGAATTGCAGGGCGTCGGCCAGATCATCAGGAGCGATAATCAGGCTGAAATGCCTACCCAACAGTTCGGAAGGCTCGTACCCGGTCAATTCCACGCCCGCCGGGCTGGAGAAGGTGAAGCGCCCGTCGGGTCCTATTGCCCACAACCACTCCCGGCTGGTGGTTAGAACCGTATCCATCAGGCGAGTGGCTTGGGACGCCTCAGCCCGTTCCCGGAGCTGTTGCCGTACCAAAGAAACTGCCCCGAAAACCACGACTGGAACGACGAGCAACACCACAACGTCCGGAATCCAAACAGGCCACCCAAAATCGTCCCAAGGATCCTCGCCAATAATGAAAGGAAGGCCGGCCGCCACGGCAACACCTAACTCCATGACGATGATGGCCAGCAGCCACCATCCGGGCATGGCCGGCTTGGACCGTAAAATAGGCAGGCGGCCGAGCAGCTTTTGCGTGGCACCCGTATCCGGCTCACGAGGTGTGTTCTCCCGACGTCGGACACTCCGCATCAGCAGGTACCCGGCAGCGATTGACAGTTCTTTTTCGGCTTGCGGATTCGGATCACGTGTCCCCCTGGCACACGAACAACGGATGCTTAGTACATACTGCCACTCATACTTCGAGAATCAGCAGTACTTCCCCGAAGCGCTCTGCTCGAAATCCCGGGTGTGGGCCCTTCGCTGCGTTCCAGAACGCAGCTGTCGGCCCCCACCCACGAGTGGCTAACAGGTATCGGCAAAAGAGAGCGCGGCTACTTCCCCAGTCCAGCGCGGCGCAGCGCTTCCGCCATGGCCGTGTTGACCGGCGCCTGAGGAGCAGCCTTTGCGGGAACCGCTGTACGCCCGGGCGCGCCCCTGGCCGGAACGGCGTTCCGACCTGACGTGGCCTGTCCAACCTGCGCCGCCGGTCGCCGATCGCCTCGCTCGCCCCCGCTGCGCCGCTCGCCGCGCTCAAGCTCACCGCCTCGTGAGCCGCGGTCACGCCCGCCGCCACGCGAACCGGACCCGCCCGCGGTGCCTGGCTCGTCGTCGAGCCTGAGGGTGAGCGAAATCCGCTTCCGCTCCGGATCCGCCTCCAGGACCTTCACACGCACGACCTGTCCGGATTTCACGATCTCGCGGGGATCGGACACGAACTTGTTGGCAAGCGCGGACACGTGGACCAGGCCATCCTGATGCACTCCGACATCAACGAAAGCCCCGAACGCCGCCACATTGGTGACGGTGCCTTCCAGGATCATGCCGGGCTTGAGGTCGGAGATCTTCTCGATGCCTTCGGAGAACGTCGCCGCGGCGAATGCCGGACGGGGGTCGCGGCCCGGCTTTTCGAGCTCGGACATGATGTCGCGCACGGTGGGCAGGCCAAACGTCCCGTCCACGAAGGCCTGAGGATCCAGCGAAGACACGGCAGCTCCACTCGCGGCGGCGACGATCTTCCGAGCCACCGAATACGCTTCGGGGTGGACGCTGGACGCGTCGAGCGGTTCCGCTCCCCCGGTGATGCGCAGGAAGCCCGCGCACTGCTCAAACGCCTTCGCACCCAGCCGAGGCACCCTCTTGAGGTCGGCACGCTTGGCGAACGGGCCGTTCTCATTGCGGTACGCCACAATGTTCTCGCTCAGGAGCGGCCCGACGCCGGCCACCCGCGCAAGCAGCGCGGGCGAGGCCGTGTTCACGTCCACACCCACCGCATTCACGCAGTCCTCGACGACGGCGTCCAGCGAACGGTCCAGCTTCGCAGCCGTGACATCGTGCTGGTACTGCCCCACACCGATCGACTTCGGCTCGATCTTCACCAATTCGGCCAGCGGATCCTGCAAACGCCGAGCGATGGACACTGCCCCGCGCAAGGACACGTCCATGCCCGGCAGTTCCGCGGCCGCGAGCGCAGACGCTGAGTACACGGACGCACCGGCCTCCGACACCACGAGTTTCTGCAACGTGGGACCGCCGGATGCTGCCAGCGACTTGGTGAGCTGCGCGGCGAGCTTGTCCGTTTCGCGCGACGCCGTACCGTTGCCGATCGCCACGAGCTCGACGGCGTGCTGCCGCGCCAAGCGCTCCAAGGTCACCAAGGCCTCGTCCCACTTCTTGGCCGGGGCGTGCGGATAGACGGTATCGGTGGCCACGACTTTGCCTGTGCCATCGACGACGGCCACCTTAACGCCCGTGCGCAGTCCCGGGTCCAAGCCCAGGGTGGCACGGTTTCCGGCGGGGGCGGCGAGGAGCACGTCGCGAAGGTTGGCCGCGAAGACCCGGACGGCTTCGTCCTCGGCCTGGGCGAACATGCGGCCGCGCAAGTCGTTGCTCAGCCGGTCCAGAATGCGCGAGCGCCAGGCGATCTGCGCGGTCTGGACGAGCCACGAATCGGCGGGCCGGCCCCGTTCGGCGACCCCGAGGCACTTGCCCACGGCGTTCTCGTACCGGCCGCGCGCGGCGGCCAGGGCGTCGTCGTCGGCTGGTTCTGCCTCGGCGAGATCCAACTCAAGGACCCCGTCGTTCTCGCCGCGCAAGAGCGCGAGCACGCGGTGGCCGGGCATGCCGGACGGCACCTGGGAGAACTCGAAGTAGTCCTTGAACTTCTGCCCCTCGGTTTCCTGGCCCTTCTTCACGCGCGAAACCATCCGCCCCTGCGTCCACAACCGCTCGCGCAGCGTCTCGGCAAGATCGGGGTCCTGGGATACCCGCTCCACGAGGATCGAGCGGGCGCCGGCGAGCGCCGCGGAGGCGTCGTCGATGGAGTGCTCGGCGTTCAAGTACTTGGCGGCCTCGCGCTCGGGTTCGAGCTGCGGGTTCGCGAGCAGCGCATCGGCGAGCGGTTCGAGGCCGGCCTCGCGGGCGATCTGCGCTTTGGTGCGGCGCTTGGATTTGAAGGGCAGGTAGATGTCTTCCAGCCGGGACTTGGTATCGGCCCCGACGACGGCGGCCTCCAGTTCCGGAGTCAGCTTGCCTTGCGCGGCAATCGCTTCAAGGACCGTTCGACGGCGGTCCTCCAGGTCCCGCAGGTATCGGAGCCGTTCCTCGAGCTCGCGCAACTGGGTGTCATCGAGCGTCCCGGTGACTTCCTTGCGGTACCGGGCGATAAACGGGACGGTGGATCCGGCGTCGAGCAAGTCAACCGCGGCCTTGACCTGCCAGGACTTCACACCGAGTTCTTGGGCGATCAGGGCGTGGATGGCGGCGTCTGCGGACTGGGGCTGTGCTGACTGGGGCTGGGGAAGATGGGTCACCCTGACATTTTGCCCTACCTAAAGACGGCGCGGAGTGCTGTAGTGGAAAGAGCCGCCGTTGATCCGGTCAGGAATGCTACTCAAGGAAGAGGCGCATCATGCAAGAACTGCTCATCATCCTGCAGGACGGCTTTGACGCAGATGACGTAGAAGTCACCGTCAACCACAAAGAGGCCCACCACGAGCGCGACGTATCGACCAGGGAGATGCTAGGAATGGCGGCGGAGATCTCCGTGGAGTTGCCCGCGAAGGGATCCACCGTGGGCGTCGAGGTCACGAGCCGTCAGTTGAGCGCAAGCAAGAAACTGCATGGAAAAGCAAAGAGCCTGCTGGTTTCCATCGAGGACGGGGAACTGGTGATGCGGGAAGGCACCGGGCGGGAAGCGTTTCTCTAGCTTCTGCTACTTCTTGACCCACATACGGAAGCGCCACGGCCCGAGGGCCGTGACGCTTGATGGGTGCGGAAGTTGCGGTTAGCCCAGTTGCGCCATGGGGGTCCTGGCGGAGATGTGCTCCACCAATTCGCCTACGCGCTCCTCGGTGTAGTTGCGGGCGATGTCGCCCTGGCTGATGATGCCCACCAACTTGTGGTCGGTGATGACCGGAAGGCGCCGGATCTGGTGCTTTTCCATCAGGTCGATGGCGGCGTCGACGCTGGCATCGGCATCGATCCAGATCGGCGTGCCTTGGGCGAGATCTGCCGCGGTCAGCCGGTCAGCATCCAATCCCTCAGCAACGCATCTGACCACAATGTCGCGGTCGGTGATGAATCCTTTGAGCCTTCCATCGCTGCCGCAGATCGGCAGGGAACCGACGTCCAGATCGCGCATCAGGACAGCCGCGTCACGCAGCGACTGGTCTTCCTTGACGCACTGGGCGTTGGTGGTCATGAATTCGCGCACAACACTCATGAGTCCTCCTTGATCGATTGGGTATCGACGCGGACCCCCCGGCACCGACGCCGATGCTGTCAGCCTACGCTTGGGGTCTGGCTGTGGCCAGATGCTGTGTGCTCCCGCTGGATTACTCGTTGCTCCGCCGGATTACTCGGCGATGTCCTCGGCCCACAGTTCCGGATTCTCTTCCTGGAACGTACGCATCATGTCCACGCAGCGCTGGTCGTCGAGGACCACAACCTCGACGCCCCGGGACCGCAGCAGCTCGAATTCGCCGCCGAACGTGAGGGCTTCCCCCACCACCACGCGAGGGATTTTGAACTGGATGATGGTGCCCGTGCACATGGCGCACGGTGCAAGGGTCGTGTAAAGGGTGGTGTCCCGGTAGCTCTTCTGCCGGCCGGCTGCGCGGAGAGCCGACATTTCCCCGTGCGCGATGGGATCGCCGTTCTGGACGCGCTCGTTGTGCCCGCTCGCGATCACCACGCCACCACGGGCGAGCGCTGCGCCGATGGGAATGCCGCCTTCGTGAAGGCTCTTTTGGGCTGCCCGGTACGCGGCTTCGAAGGCGGCGTCTTGGGAGGTTGAGGCGTCAGACTGGGTCATTCGGAGCCTGCTTTCCGGGGGGGGGTGCCTCTATGGTTTTCGTCAAGTCACTGAGGGTGTTCGTGGTTCGTAGAAGGTGCCGTCTCTGAGCATGGCGTAGAGGGTGTCGCAGCGGCGGCGGGCGAGGGCGATGAGGGCTTGGTTGTGGCGTTTGCCTTCGGCCCGTTTTCGGTCGTAATACGCCCTCGACAACGGGTCCTTCAGTGCGGCGAACGCGGAGAGGAACAGGGCTCTTTTGAGGATTTTGTTTCCTTTCCGGGATGGGTGGTCGCCGCGGATGGATGACCCGGATCGCCAGGTTACCGGTGCCAGGCCCGCATAGGAGGCCAGGTGTCCTGCGGAGGCGAAGTCTTTGCCGACGATCTCGGTGAGGATCCGTGCTGCGGTCCTGACGCCGACCGCCGGAAGCGACGTCAGGACCGGGTGAAGAGGGTGGGCCTCCACGAGGGCTTCGACCTGAGTGAAGACGGTGTCCCGCGATTCGCGGATGTCTGCGAGCATCCGGGCGAGCTGGGGTAGAACGATCGTCGCGGCGTTCGTTCCGACCACGGTCACTGTTTGCTGGTCCAGCGCATCGATGATCTCGCCTGCAAGGCGTTCACCCATCCTGGGCGCGAGCCTTATCAACCTTTTCCCGATCCTGCGCCGGCCGGCGTGGCGGAGCGCTTCGGGGGTCGGCCAGGTCCGCAGCAGATCCAACACGGCCGGGTGGTCCAGCCGCGGGCCAAGGACACGCTCCAGTGCCGGGTGGATCTGCGTCAGCAGCCCCCGGATCCGGTTCGACGTCGCGGTGGCCTGTTTGGCCAGGTCGTCGTCGAAGCCGCAGAGCATGGTCAGTTCGGCGAGCTGTTCGTCGGCGATCTGGATAGAGCGCAGCGTATGCGGCATGGTCCGGGCCGCTTCGGCGATGATGAACGCGTCCCGGGCATCGGTTTTCGATTCCCCGGGGTGCAGGTCCGCGATCCGGCGCATCGCCAGACCGGGCAGGTATCCGACGGTGACACCGGCGGCCTGGGCAACCGCGACGGGGAGTGCACCGATCGTGGCGGGCTGGTCAACCACGAGCAGGATGCTGCCGTGTTTATTCAAAGAGTCAAGGATCTCGCGCAGCCTGAGCTCGTCGTTGGGCAAAGCCTTGTCGAAGAGCTTCTTCCCCGCCCGGTCCACGGCAACGGCGTGGTGTTCGCCCTTGCCAACGTCCAGGCCAATGAAGACATCAATACTTTCGTGGTTTCCGATCATCTGTACCTCCCAGTCGCAGCAGCTGATACCTGTGCTGGACTGTCCGCGGTGTCAGAGCCCGGCATCCACGTTACGCACGACGATCCCAAACTGTCCTGCCTCTATTAGCGGTCTCTCCGGCACCTACCGGACCCCGGTGACAACACCCCCCGGATCATTGACGACTGGGGGCGGCAATCATGCCGGGGCCAGCAGGCCAGCACACCCTCATCCTGCAACAGGACTGGGGCTACGAAAAAGGTAACGGGGGGGGAACGGGTGGGCTTTGCGAGTGGGACGTGGCCTGCCGTGTTGACCCCAGCGTAGCGCTGAAAAGCGCAGGCCCCCGGCTGTTGGGCCGGGACCTGCGCTTTTTGCCCATCCTCGCTTAGGCGCTTGCGACCGGTGTCCTGGTCTTTGCCTCGCTGGGGGCGCTTCGGGGGGTGGTCTTCCTCCGTTGGCGGCCGCTCCCGTTCGACCCGCCCGCGCGCCGCTTGTTGAAGACATCGAAAGCGACGGCCGCCAAAAGTACCAGGCCCTTGATCAGCTGCTGGTATTCGGTTCCGACGCCAAGAATGGACATGCCGTTGTTGAGGATGCCGATGATCAAGCCGCCGATTAGGGCGCCCATTACCGTTCCAATGCCGCCGGTGACGGCAGCGCCTCCGATGAAGACCGCAGCGATCGCATCAAGTTCGAAGCCGTCCCCGGCCTTGGGATTGGCCAGGTTCAGCTGCGCGGTAAAGACCAGGCCGGCCAAGGCGGCCAGAACACCCATGTTCACGAACAGGGTGAATGTGACCCGTTTGACCTTGACACCCGAGAGTTCTGCTGCGAATCGGTTGCCGCCGATCGCGTAGATGTGGCGGCCCCAGACCGAGTTGGCCATCACGGCTGAATAGGCGACGGTGAGCAGGCCGAGCACGATAAGCACGATCGGAGTTCCGCGGTAGCCTGCGAGCAGGTAGGTGATGAGCAGGATCAGCAACGCGGTGAAGACCATCTTGCACACAAACCAGGCGAACGGCTCGTCCTCGAGGTTGTGCTTGCGGCGCGCCGCCCGTTGGCGCAGGTCCTGCACAACCAGAGCAATGGTTGCGACGATGCCGATGATCATTGTGAGTGGCTCAAGGGCGGAGGTGCCGCCCCCTAGGTCAGGAAGGAAACCGCTGCCCAAGGATCGAAACTCGTCCGGGAAAGGGGAAATCTGCTGGTTCTGCAAGGCGATCTGAGTTAGCCCGCGGAAGGTGAGCATACCGGCGAGGGTGACGATGAAGGCCGGTATGCCGAAGTAGGCGATCCAGAAGCCCTGCCACATGCCAACGAGGGCGCCGATCGCTAGGCAAAGGATAATGGCGAGCCACCAAGGCACGCCCCACTGGGTAATCATGACACCTGACATTGCTCCGACGAAGGCGACCACGGACCCGACGGAGAGGTCGATGTGTCCGGCGATGATAACCATCACCATGCCAATGGCGAGAATGAGGATGTAGCTGTTCTGCACGATCAGGTTCGAGACGTTGATCGGAGCCAGCGTGATGCCGTTGGTGCTGACCTGGAAGAACAGGATGATCACAATCAGGGCGATGAACAGGCCGACTTGGCGCAACTGGCCGGCCAGGTAGTGCAATGCGGAGCGAAGCGCAAACATCAGGCTTCCTTTTCTAGGGTCATGTATTGCATCAGGTACTCGGCGGTGGCCTTTTCCCGTGGAATGTTGGCGGTGATCCGGCCCTCCGAGAGGGTGTAGATCCGGTCGCAGATGCCCAGCAGTTCGGGCAGCTCGGAGGAGATGACAACGATGCCCTTACCCTCGTCTGCCAGCTGGTTGATGATCGTATAGATCTCGTATTTGGCGCCGACGTCGATTCCTCGGGTGGGCTCGTCCAGGATCAGTACATCTGGGTTGGCGAACATCCATTTCGACAGGACGACCTTTTGCTGGTTGCCGCCGGAGAGTTTTCCGGTGACTGCGGCGACCGTAGCTGCCTTGATTTTCATGCTGCGTCGGTAGCCTTCGGCGACCAGGTTCTCCTTGTTGCTGTCTACCCAGCCCCAACGAGAGAGCTTGTCCAGGGCGGCGCCGGAGACATTACGCATGACGTTGTCAAGCAGGTTCAGTCCATAGTGCTTGCGGTCCTCGGTGGCATACGCGATGCCGTGCTTAATCGCGGCGGCCACGGTGTTGGTTTTTATCTCTTGGCCGTTTTTGTAGACGTGGCCGCTGATCTTCGCCCCGTAGCTGTGGCCGAAGATACTCATCGCGAGCTCCGTTCGTCCGGCGCCCATCAGTCCAGCGATGCCGACTATCTCGCCGGCGCGAACGTTGAAGCTCGCGTTCTTAACCACCTGCCGGCTCTGGTCCACCGGGTGGTGCACGGTCCAGTCCTCGACCCGTAGGATTTCCTCCCCGATGGATGGCTCGTGTTCGGGATAGCGGTGGTCGAGGTCCCGGCCCACCATTCCCTTGATGATGCGCTCCTCCGAGATGTCATCGCTGTGCATGTCAAGAGTCTCGATGGTCCGGCCATCGCGGATAATGGTCACCTTATCCGCAATGGCTTTGATCTCGTTGAGTTTGTGGCTGATGATGATCGAGGTGATGCCTTGGGCCTGCAAGTGCTTGATCAGGCGCAGCAAGTGTGCCGAGTCCTCGTCGTTCAGTGCTGCGGTCGGCTCGTCAAGGATGAGGAGCTTCACCCGCTTGGAAAGTGCTTTGGCGATTTCGACCAGCTGCTGCTTGCCCACGCCTAGATCCGTGATCTTGGTGATCGGGTTGTCGTTGAGGCCCACGCGCGCGAGCAGTTTTGAGGCCTCGAGGTTTGTCTTGTTCCAGTCCACGAAGCCGTTCCTGGCCTGTTCGTTGCCAAGGAAGATGTTCTCGGCGATGGAAAGATAGGGGCTCAGGGCAAGCTCCTGATGGATGATCACGATGCCTGCGGCCTCGGAGCCTTTGATATCTTTGAATTCGCAAAGCTCGTTTTCGAAATGGATTTCGCCTTCGTAGGTCCCGGCCGGGTAGACACCGGAAAGTACCTTCATCAGCGTTGATTTGCCGGCCCCGTTTTCACCGCAAATCGCGTGTACATGGCCCCGCTGGACCTCAAGGGAAACATCCTGGAGGGCCTTGACCCCCGGGAATGTCTTGGTGATGCCGCGCATCTCGAGAATATTCGTCGTCACGTCAAGTCCTAGCTTTCGCGTTTCACGCTGTGGATCTCAAAGGTGTGGTGGTGGCGGAAGGAGCCCGCCACCACCACGGTTCAGGGCTGGACTACTTCAGGTCCGACTCTTTGTAGTAGCCACTGTCGACAAGGACGTTCTGATAGTTCTCCTTCGTGACGACCACTGGCTGTAGCAGATAGGTCGGTACGATCTTGGCCTTGTTGTCGTAGCTCTTGGTGTCATTGGCCTCGGGAGTCTTGCCCTTGAGCAGGTCATCGGCCATGGTGACGGCCTGCTTTCCAAGGTCGCGGGTGTCCTTGAAGATCGTCGAGTATTGCTGGCCGGCGATGATCGACTTCACCGAGGCGGCCTCCGCGTCCTGGCCTGTGATGACCGGCAATGCCGAGGGTGAATAGCCCGAAGCAGTCAGTGCTGAGATGATGCCGATCGAGAGACCGTCATAGGGAGAGAGGATTCCCTGCACCTTGGCGCCGCCGGAGTAGGTGCTGGCGATCAGGTTCTGCATGCGCTTCTGGGCCGTCGCCGGATCCCAACGCAGCGTGGCGATCTGAGTAAAGCCTGTCTGGCCGCTCTTGACCACAAGGGTGCCGTCGTCAATGTACTTCTTCAATGTCTCCATGGCGCCGTTGTAGAAAAAGGTCGCATTGTTGTCGTCAGGGCTGCCTGCGAAAAGCTCCACATTGAATGGGCCCTTCTTCCCGGTTTCCTTGCCGTCCTTATCGAGGATCCCCAGCCCGGCCAGCAGCGAGGTGGCCTGCTGGACCCCGACCTTCTTGTTGTCGAATGTCGTGTAGTAGTCAACGTTCTTGTTGCCGTTGATCAGGCGATCGTACGCGACCACCTTGATGCCGGCCTTGGCCGCGTTGTCCAACTGGTCGCTGAGCGCCGTTCCGTCGATCGCAGCGATGATCAGCACCTTGGCGCCCTTGGTGATCATGTTGCTGATCTGCTGAACCTGCTGTGGAATCTTGTCGTCGCCGTACTCAAGGTCCGTCTTGTAGCCCATCTTTTCCAGCGAAGCCTTGATGGCATCACCGTCCTTGATCCAACGTTCGGAGGTCTTTGTCGGCATCGCAATGCCCACCAAGGATCCGCTGTTGTCCGCTCCGCTGCTTTGGGCACTAGCGCCGCGGCTGCCACAGGCGGCAACGCTGAGGGCCATACTGACGGCGACAGCGCCGACAATAAGCTTCCGTAGTTTCACTTTCAGTCCTTCGATTGCAGTTGACGTCGTTGTCGAGAAAACCCCGAAGATCACCCCCGGTTGACCTGCGTCACATGTTAGCGCTAACAAGGCCAGTTGGGCAACCACTTACTGTCGGACCGCACTGATAGCTTGGCTTCATCAGCTCAACGGTCTGGGGGCAGGGTGTTTTTTCTCGATTCAGAAGTTTCAGGGCACGAGCAGGACTTGGTGTTTTCCGCCAGCGACCTCGTGACCGCCTCCACGTGCGAGTACCAGTTGCTGCGCAAATTGGATGAGAAGCTGGGCCTGTCGCAGAAGCCGGCATTCGACGTCGACGAAATGCTGGAACGGACCGCCGCGCTCGGCGACATTCACGAGCACAGGGTGCTGGACCGTTTCGTGGCCGAGTTCGGCACCTGGGATCCGCTGGCGCGCACGGGCGTGTTCGACGTCGTTCCCGCCGATGCGATGGACCGCGCCACCCTGAAAGCCAAGCATGCGGAATCCATCGAGGCGTTGCGATCCGGCGCGGATGTGGTCTTCCAGGCCGCATTCTTCGACGGCCAGTTTCACGGCCGGTCCGATTTCCTCGTCAAGCAGCCGGATGGGAGCTACGCGGTGTACGACACCAAGCTCGCCCGCCATGCCAAGGTCACGGCGCTCCTGCAACTGGCTGCTTACGGCGAGCAGCTACTCAAGGCGGGAATCACTCCGGCCCCGGATCTGACCCTTGTCCTTGGAGCCACGATCCAGCGGGACGCTGCTGGGCCGAATGCTATTGGGCCGGACGGCCGTAGCGGCTTCGACTACGTGCACAGCAACCACCGGCTCGCCGATGTCCTGCCGGTGTTCCGTGAACGCCGGGACCGCTTCCTCGCCTTGACGGACGCGCACCGATCGCGGCTGGAGCCTATCCAATGGAGCGCTCGCGGAGTCACCGCGTGCGGTCGTTGCGACTACTGCAAAGAACAAGTGCGCCTCCACCGGGATCTGCTGATGGTGGCGGGGATGAGAATCACCCGGCGCAAGAAGCTCATGGAAAGCGGCATCCTCACCATCGACGCCCTTGCTGAGATGCCCGACGCCGCGGATTCCGCCACACGGCGCCTGCAGGAACAAGCCCGACTGCAAACCGGAACAGCCACACCCGATGGCACCGTCAATTACACCGACAAGACCGGCACCGCGAAAAGCATCAGCTATTCCGTCCTGGGGTCAAACTCCTTGGCCCGGCTCCCCCGGCCCGACGCAGGAGACATTTTCTTCGACTTCGAGGGAGACCCCCTGTGGCAAGACCCCGTCACCGGCCGCTGGGGACTGGAGTACTTGTTCGGGGTCATCGAAAATCCGACGGAGCCGGGCGAATCTCCGGTGTTCAAGCCCTTCTGGGCACATTCCCGGGCTGAGGAACGGCAGGCGTTCGTCGACTTTCTTGACTACGTGGAAGAACGCCGCATGAAGTATCCGGACATGCGGATCTACCACTACGCCGCCTACGAGAAAACCGCGCTGCGGAACCTGTCGGTCATCCACACCGTGGGCGAAGCCGCCGTGGACAACCTTCTCCGCGAAGGCGTGCTGGTGGACCTCTACGACACCGTGCGGCACAGCATCCGCATCTCTGAGGACTCCTACAGCATCAAGAAACTCGAGCCCTTGTATATGGGCGAACACTTGCGTTCCGGAGACGTGACCGACGCCGGAGCCTCCGTGGTTGCCTACGCCGACTACTGCACGGCCCGGGATGCGAACCGCGACGATGAAGCAGCAACGATCCTCGCGGGGATCTCCGACTACAACGAATACGACTGCCTCTCCACTCTCGAACTCCGGAATTGGCTTCTGGGTCTGGCCTCGGAACGCTCCATCGAACCCGGTCTTCCGGCCGCATCGGGACCCGAGCTACCCGCGGAGACCGAGCCCGACAAGTACGAGGCCGCGCCCGAGGAAACAGCCCTCCTCGACTACCTTGCGGAATTGCCGGACGATTCCCTCCGCTCCGACGACAACCGGGCGGTGGCCATGGTGGCGGCCGCCGTCGGCTTTCACCGGCGTGAGGACAAGCAATTCTGGTGGGGACACTTCGACCGCCTGGACCGGCCAGTCTCCGAATGGGAAGACACCAGGGACTGCTTCATCGTGGAAAGCGGCGAAGTGCTGGAAGACTGGGCCAAGCCAACTCCGCGCAGCAATCCGGCACGAAAGGTACGGCTGCTCGGACGCGCCGCCGACGGCTCCGGTTTCGCGCCCGGCAAGAAGTACTTCCGGATGTACGAGCCGCCACTCCCCGAGGCCTTCCTCGGCAAGAACGAAAGCGCTCTCGGCAGATCGGGAATTTCCGGCACGGAGGTGATCGAGATTGGCGATCCCGACGACCTTGATGACGGCGGCACGCTTTCGGGGCCCGACGACGGCGCCTCGGATGTCGTGACCATTTCGGAGCGACTGCCCAAGGGCGCCGACGAATACGCGCAGCTTCCCATGGCTTTGACGCCCGATGCTCCAGTCAACACGGACGGGCAGCGGAAGGCCTTGGGCGAACTGGCCATCAAGGTTCGTTCCAGCCTGCCGTCATGGCCAAAGGATCCGGCCTTGGACCTGTTGCGCCGGATCGCCCCGAGGCTGGCCACGCTTCCGGAACTGCCCGTCGTCGGATCCGGCGACGATGCATACGTGGATGCCATAACCGCCGCCGTATCGGATCTGGACCAGTCGTACCTTGCCGTGCAGGGCCCGCCCGGAACGGGCAAGACTTACGTTGGCTCGCACGTTGTCGCGCGGCTGGTGCGTGCGGGGTGGAAGGTAGGGGTTGTTGCACAGTCCCATGCCGTCGTGGAGAACATGCTGCACGCCGCAGTACGGGCAGGGGTGGACCCCGCGTTCATCGCCAAGGAAATGAAACACGACGACCCCGTCCCATGGGACAAGCAGGCCAAGGACGACATTGAGCGGCTGCTGGCCTCGCCCGGAGGCTGCCTGATCGGCGGCACCGCGTGGACCATGACAGGCCGGACCGTTCCTCCGGGATCCCTGGACTTACTGGTGATCGACGAAGCCGGCCAGTTCTCGCTCGCCAACACCCTCGCCGTGAGCCGGGCAACGAAGAGACTCCTGCTCCTCGGCGACCCGCAGCAACTCCCCCAAGTCACCCAGGGCAAACACCCCGAACCGGTCGATGAGTCCGCACTCGGTTGGCTTGCCCACGGCATGCACACGCTGCCCGCGGAGCTCGGATACTTCCTGGCGACATCGTGGCGTATGCACCCGGATCTGTGCGCTGCGGTATCTGAGCTGTCTTATGACGGCCGGCTGCATTCAGCACCAGCTGCCTCCAGGCGGCGGCTTTCCGGAGTTCCGGCCGGCGTCGAGTGCGTCTACGTCCCGCACAGCGGAAATTCCACCCAGTCTCCGGAAGAGGCTGCCGAGGTAGTCCGCCAAGTCAGGGCGCACCTTGGCCTGGATTGGCTGGACCCGCGGGAATCACCCGAGGAGCGGCCGCTGGCTGAAAAGGACATCCTCGTGGTGGCTGCCTATAACGCCCAGGTCCAGCTCATCCAGCACGAACTGAGAGCGGCCGGACTTCGCGGTGTGCGGGTCGGGACCGTGGACAAGTTCCAGGGCCAGGAAGCCCCCGTGGTGATCGTGTCCATGGCTGCGTCCGCTGCCGCCGAGGTACCGCGCGGCATGGAGTTCCTGCTCTCGCGCAACCGGATCAATGTGGCGGTGTCGCGCGGTCAGTGGCGGGCCGTCGTCGTGCGCTCACCGGAGCTGAGCAACTACCTGCCAACCCACCCGGAAGGGCTGGAGCACCTGGGCGGTTTTGTGGGACTGTGCCAGCGTGGCAACCCAACTGACTCGCATTTGTTGTCGCTATGAGGTCTGAAAACGACAACTAATGCGAGTCAGTTGGGCAACCCCAGCGCCTGACCCAACCCCAGCGCTTCGTCCAAGACCGCCCCGAAGTTCGCGGCGTCGTGGGCAAAGCGGCCTAGGAAAAGTCCGGACACGCCCCGCAGTTCAGGCAGGAGCCCCGGTTTGGCCGAGCCGCCGTAAATGATCGGCAGCCCGGCGAGGCCATGTTCGGCGAGCGATTGGCGGAGGTGAGCGACGACGTCGGACACGTAGGCTGCGCCGGCCGGCTCGGCAGCGCCGATGGCCCACACCGGTTCGTACGCAATAACCAGGCGGGCCGCCGTCGCCCAATCGTCCCGCACAGCGGCAGAGATCTGCTGGAAGACGAACGACGCCGACACCTCCGGATCGGCGACGGCTTCCTCGCCGACACACAGCAGCGGGGCCAACCCGGCATCCATCGCGGCCCGGACCTTCAATGCGACCACGGCGTCGTCCTCGGCGAAGTGCCGGCGTCGTTCCGCGTGTCCGATCTCCACGAGCCGCACACTCAGCTCCGCCAACAACGACGGTGACACTTCACCCGTCCACGGACCCTCAGCCCAGCCACAGTTCTGCGCGCCCAGGAGGAGCGGAGAGCCTTCTAGTATCCGGGCCGCCTCGGGCAACATGGGGAACGACGGGATCACAAACGGGACCACCCGCCCGGCCACCAGGGCCGGACGGGCGTCCACTTCACCTCGCAGTTGCTCCAGCCAAGACATGCTGTGCCGGTAGCCCATGTACATCTTGGTGCTGACTCCGATGTACAACGGGCTACTTGCCCAGAAGATCGTCGGCCTTGTTCCTGAAAGCCCGGGTGCCATACATCATGGCGGCCGCCAGGAAGGGCAGGATTCCGAGCGCGTAGACCCCGGCGGATCCGGTGGGGTCTGCCGTGGCGCTGTTGACCGCGGTCCGCAGGATAGGAGCCACGAAACCGCCCAGGTTCCCCAGCGAGTTGATGAGGCCGATGCCCGCCGCGGCTGCGGAACCGGCGAGGAATGCCGTGGGGTACGCCCAGACGACGGGCCCTACTGCGAGGAAACTGCATACCGCGAGCGTGATGAAGATCAGTCCGAGCACCGGCTGGTGGTTGGTCCCGGCCCAGGCCGATCCGAGGATGCACAGACCCGTCGAGGCGAACAGCACCGTGCCGAACATGCGGCGCTTGGCGACGGTGTTGGCTGCCCGGCCGATCAGGTAGCAGGAAAAGATACCGAAGAACCACGGAACCGCGATCAGCAGGCCGACGGCGAGGCCCACCTTCTGGCCTGTCAGCGAGGAGACCTGCTGCGGGAGGAAGAAGGTGACGCCGTAAACGGCGATCTGCAGGCAGAAGTAGATGAGGGTGAAGTACCAGACGCGACCGTTGCGCATCGCTGCGAATACGCCCCGCGGTCCGGTTTCATCCTTGACCGTGTCTTCCTGCGTCATGATCTCCTTGAGCGCGAACTTCTCGTCGACGTTGAGGAACTTGGCCTTCTCCGGGCCGTTGATCAGGAAGAAGAACGCCGCAATGCCAGCGAGCACGGCCAAGATCCCCTCGGTGAAGAACATGACCTGCCAGCCACGGACGCCCGGAAGCTGGTCGCCGATGTTGATGAGCCAACCCGAGAGCGGGTTGCCGATCATCTGGGAGAACGGCTGGGCGAGGTAGAAGATCGCGAACATCTGCACGCGCACTTTGTTCGGGAACCACTCGGCCAGGTACATGATGACGCCCGGGAACAGGCCCGCTTCGGTTACGCCGAGCAGGAACCGCAGGATCACGAAGGACGTCTCACCCTGCACGAATGCAAAGCAGGCCGAGACGATACCCCACGTGATCGCGATACGGGCGAGCCAGATCTTCGCACCGACCTTCTTGAGCAGCAGGTTGCTGGGGATTTCAAAGATCGCGTAACCGATGAAGAAAATACCGGCACCGAGCGCGAACGCCCCGGCCGAGACGCCTTTGTCGGCGCCGAGTGCGGCTTCGGCGAAACCGACGTTGGTGCGGTCGAGGAAGGAGACCACATAGAGGATGACCAGCATCGGCATGAGCCGGGTGGCAGCCTTGCGGATCGCCGATTTCAGAACCGGCGAATCCAGCATCTCCTTCGTGGATGAAGTGGCAACGGACATCGAAACTCCTCTTTGAGTAATGACTGTTGAGTAATCAGTGTTGAGTAATCAGGCTTCAGGCATTAGTGCATGTACAGTCCGCCGTCGACATTCAGCGTCTGGCCCGAGATGTAACCGGAGTCTTCGCTGATGAGGAAGGCGATGGCGGCGGCGATGTCCCGGGTGGAGCCAACGCGGTTCACCACGAGGTCCTTGGTGAGTTCGTCCTTGCGTTCCTGGCTGAGGGTGCCGCCCATGATGTCGGTGTCGATCGGGCCGGGAGAAATGGCGTTGACGGTGATGTCGTACTCCCCCAGTTCTCGGGCGGTAGCGCGGGTCAGGCCGATGACGCCGGCCTTGGCCACCGAGTACGGGGTCTTGGAGAACGTCCCGCCGCCGCGCTGTGCGGAAACCGAGGAGATGTTCACGATGCGTCCGATGCGGTTCTTGACCATGGATTCGGCCACGCGGCGGGTGGCGTAGTGGACGCCGTTGAGGTTGATGTTCAGGACACGGTTCCATTCGGCTGGCTCGAGTTCCAGGTACGGAATCGGTGAGCTGACGCCGGCAACGTTGGCGAGGGCTACGATCTGCGGCAGCTCGGCTTCGAGCGTGTCGATCGCCGCACGCACGGATGCTTCATCGGCCACGTTGGCGCCCACGCCATAGGCCTGCACGTTGTACTGGGCGGCGATTTCCTTGGCGATGCTCTTGCAGAGGGCGTCGTCGAGGTCGATGATGCCGATGTTCCAGCCCTGTGCGGCCAGGTAGTTGACGGTGGCCCGGCCGATGCCGCGCTCGGAAACAGCGCCGGTGACGATTGCGGTGCGTTCTGCGGGGAAGGTGCTCATGGGTGTTCTCCTGTGAATGTCGGGACTAGTTGATGGGGGCCGGGCCGAGCTCGTCGAGGAGCTTCTGCATGGCCACGTAAGCCTTGTTCCGGTAAGCGATGAGTTCGGGCGTGCGTTCCGCGGGGACGTTGAGGAAGCCTGCCCCGGTCTTGGTCCCGAGCTTTCCTGCCTCCACGAGGTCGCTCAGGATCTTCGGAGTGGCGAAGCGTTCCGGGAATCCGGTCTGTAGGGATTTGTAGCAGAAGTTGTAGACGTCCAGCCCGGCCATGTCCGCGATCGCGAATGGACCAAAGAACGGCAAACGGAAGCCGAACGTCGTACGGACCAGGGTGTCTACGTCGTCGGCCGTTGCGATCCCTTGCTCCACCAACTGCGCCGCCTCGTGGAAAAGCGCGTATTGCAGCCGGTTGAGCACGAAACCGGTGACGTCCTTGACGACGGCGGTTTGCTTGCCGGCCGCGTGGACCAGTTCGCGGGAAGCCGCCACGGTCTCCGGCGTGGTGCCGGCGTGGGGGATGATCTCGACGCCGGGGATGAACGGCGACGGGTTGGAGAAGTGGACGCCAAGGAATCGCTCCGGGCCTGCCACGGCCTCGGCGAGATCGGCGATGGAGATCGTGGAGGTGTTGGAGCCGATCAGCGCGTCCGGACGGGCGGCGGCGCTGATCCGGGCGAGGGTCTGGTGCTTGATGTCGAGGACCTCCGGCACGGCTTCTTCGATGAAGTCGGCGTCCGCCACGGCCTCTTCGATGTCCTTGGCGGCCCACAGATTGGCCTTCAGGATTGCCGTGGACCCTTCAGGAAAGAGTCCCGCGGCCACGAATTCATCCGACTCCACGAGCAACCGGTCGTAGTTCTTCTGCGCGATTTCCGCGGACACATCCGCCAACGCCACGCGTGCCCCTCCGAGGGCCAGGACCTGCGCGATCCCGCCGCCCATGTAACCGGAGCCGACGACGGCGATCTTCCGGGCCGCCGTCGCGCCCGCGGGAGTTTTCTGGAATTCAGTCATGTCACACTGCCTTTGTGTAATCGGGCTCGTAGGAGCAAATGGCGTCCACCTTGGCGGCGGAAGGTGATGTTTCGTCGAAGTGGTGGCCCAGCCATTCGTCCACTAGTTTCTTGGCCAGTTCCAAGCCGATCACCCGCTGTCCCATGGTCAGGACCTGGGCGTTGTTGCTCAGGACCGAGCGCTCCACGGAGTAGCTGTCGTGCGCAGTGACGGCCCGGATTCCGGGAACTTTGTTGGCCGCGATGGCCACGCCCAGGCCCGTGCCGCAGATCAACAGGGCGCGGTCCGCCTGGCCCTCGGCAACTTTGCGCGCGGCTTCCACGGCAACGTGCGGGTAGGCCGTGGAGTCGTTGGCGCCGACGCCTACGTCGGTTACGGACGCCACCCGGGGATCGGCTTCAAGCAGTGCCATGAATGCCTGCTTGTATTCGACGCCCGCTTCGTCATTGCCGACGACAATCCGCCAGCCTTCTGGGTTAGTCATGCTCGTGCTCCGTTTCCTGCCGGGGGCGCCAGCTGTGAACCGCCCAGCTGCGCATCGATATGTTGTGAGATCCTCGCCGTGATCAGCCCGAAGGAGACCGCGCCCGGATCAGGGTGGCCCAGGCTCTTCTCGGCGAGCGGACGGGCCCGGCCCTTGAGCGGACGCAAACGCGCCGTCTCAGCTGCCGCGGACTCGGCCGCCGCAGCGGCAGCTGCGAGGGCCCGGTCAACCGGGGCTCCGGCGTCGAACTCTGTGAGGAACGCGTCCCGGAACGGCAGCAGCGCGTCCACCATGGTCTTGTCGCCGGGTTCGGCTTTGCCGAGCTCCGTGATCGCGTCCACAAAGGCGGTGACCGCAGCCGCCGCGTCCTCGCCCGAGTAACCCGCCTTGTTGCCGAGCGCCTGTCCGGCCGCAATGATCGCCGAGCCCCACAGCGCGCCCGAGGTACCGCCGGCGCGTTCGCTCCAGGCCTCCCCCGCCGCCGTCAGGATCCGTCCCACCGAGGCTCCGATTGCCGTCCCGCCTGCGTTGAAAGCCGCGTCCACGCCGCGTCGCATGCCGATGCCGTGGTCGCCGTCGCCGGCAATCGCGTCCAGCTTGCCGAGTTCTTCTTCATGCTCGACGACGACGTCCCGCACCTGGGCGAGCACGGCCACGGCCTGCCGTCCAAGTTCGGCAGCAGCTGCGGTGGGCTGCTCGACGTCGGACTCGTCCACCGCGGTGACGCTCGCTGGGTTCCGGGGCGGGCGGGGCGCAAGGTTGCCCTTGCGGAAGGCGGGGGTGTCCGCGGGTGCTGCCCAATACTGCTCGAGCTCCTCGTCCAGCCACAACAGCGTCAGCGAAAGACCGGACATGTCCAGGCTTGTCACGAGCTCGCCGCATTCGGGTTCCACTACCGTGAGTCCTGCTTTGCCGAGGAGCTTCTCGACCTTGCCGAAGAGCAGGAAGAGTTCGTCGTACTTGACGGTGCCGAGGCCGTTGACGATGGCCACCACGCGGCTTCCGGCGTCGTCGGGCTTGTCATTGAGGAGTTCGGAGACGAGCAGTTCGGCGAGCTCGGACGCCGTGGGCATTTTGTGCTCGGAAATGCCCGGCTCACCGTGGATGCCCAGACCGAGGGACATCTGGCCCGCCGGAACGTGGAACAGCGGATCCGAGGCTCCCGGAAGGGTGCAACCGTCGAAGGCCACTCCCAGCGAGCGTGTGCGGTAGTTCGTCTTGATCGCCAAGCGCTCGACGGCGTCGAGGTCCAGCCCCGCTTCGGCCGCGGCGCCGGCGATCTTGAAGACCGTGAGGTCGCCCGCGATCCCCCGCCGCTTTTCGATCTGGTCCAACGGAGCGCTGGCGATGTCGTCGGTAACAGTCACGGTGCGGGTCTCGATGCCTTCCGCGTTGAGCCGCAACTGGGCCTGGCCGAAGTGCAGCACATCTCCTGCGTAGTTGCCGTAGCTGAGCAAGACGCCGCCCCCGGCGTTGGCTGCTTTGGCCACGCGATATACCTGGCCCGCCGCCGGGGAGGCGAACATATTGCCGCACGCCGAGGCAGTTGCCAGGCCCGGCCCGACCAGTCCGGCGAAAGCAGGGTAGTGTCCCGAGCCGCCGCCCACCACCAAGGCGACCTGTCCGGTAGGGACTTCGGTGGAGCGGACCACTCCGCCGTCCACCCGGGCAACATAGCCGCGGTTGGCGGCGACGAATCCGTCCAGGGCATCGTCCGCGAAGTCTGCGGGGTTGTCGAAAATCCTCGTCATGGTTCTAGACGCCGGCCAGTTGGGAGGCTACTGGCTGGCTGGAGCCGGAAGGCTGCTGCCGGCCCTGGGCGACCTGGCTCTGGCCGAGGACGTAGTTCTCTGTCTTCGGAAGGACATGTCGCCGGAGGTATTCCTGGTTGCTCGCCGTGACGCTGAGCCCGTCGCCGCCGTAGTGCTCGGTGCACAGGATGCCCTGGAAGCCTACGGACAGCGCGAGTTTGAAGGCTTCGCGATAGTTGATGAGGCCGCTCTCCATCGGTGCAGGCATGGTGATGTAGCTGTCGCGGGCCACGTCTTCGTCGCGGATGTAGTTCTTCATGTGCCAGTAGTTGGAGTACGGCAGGGTCTTGGCCACCATTTCGCGCCAGTCCTCGATGGGACGGTGGAGGCGGATCAGGTTGCCGAGGTCCGGGTTGAGGCCCACGTTGTCGAGCCCGATGTCCTGCACCAGCCGGACGGAGGAATCGGCGGTGCCGAGGTAGGTGTCCTCGTACATTTCGAGGGACACGAGGATGCCGGCTTCCGCGGCGTGCTCACCGAGTTCCCGCAAGCGTGCGACGGCGTTGCCCCAGGCTTCCTTGTCCCCCACCGGATCCTTGTAGCCTTCCACCGTCCAGAACCACAGCTGCTTTTGCTGCTCGGCGGTGATGGCCTGGTGGAGTCCGAAGGAGACCACCTCGCAGCCTAGTTCGGCTGCGGCGTCGATGGTTCGGTGGCTGTACGCCAGGTTCTCGGCCCAGTCGCGGGTGTGGATGATGCTGCGGCGGATGGCCGATATGACCGGGATGCCAATGCCGACGTGCTCTGCGGTCTGTTTGAACTCGGCAAGGCGTTCCTTGCTGAGGTCCCCAGGGCGGACCCAGCTGTCCGTGAGGTCTGCGTTGGCGAATCCTGCGTCTTTGACTTCCTGCAGGACCTCGGCCCAAGCGGAAGCGTCGGCGTCGTTGATGTGCTGCCCCGTGGCGTCAGTGCCGGGGAACTGGAGCAGGGCCGCGGTGATGGGCCAGGTTTCGGCGGTGTAAGCCATAGTTTCACTCCTTCGTGGAATCCTGTTTCCTATAGGATTTACTATCTAAGGAAGACTGTCAACATATTTATGTGGACTTCCGCAGGCCGGCCCACCCTTGCCGCACACTTGCCCCGCGTCATCGAAGATCCTATATGTCTTACATATGTTTGTGAAGGGGGTCAGCGCTCCAGCGGACGTTTGAGTGGCCTAGGAAAGAGACTTGCCGCCGCGCAGGGCCGAGGCAAAGGCAGCGACCAGGCACGCGGCAATCGCAAAGGCGAACGCCACGGCCAACCCTTCGGCGAACGGGCCGGAAATCAGGCTCGGAAAGAAGGAGCGGCCGGTCAGGAAGGCCGCGTCCTTGGCCGGGAGGGCGCTCAGCACTTTCGGCCCGAGCAGTGTCTGCACGGGGTTGTAGCCCAGCAAGGAGGAGAACAGCACAGACACCGGGGGCAATTGGGCGACCTTTGCGGCATCCGCGGCAGCCACCCCGTGCGCCGTCAGGCCAGAGGTCAGTGTCTGCGGCAGCGTCCTGGCCAGCCCGGTGATCATGAGCGAAAAGAAGATACCGATGGAGAGCACCATGGCCGAGTTTTGGAACGTAGTGCTCATGCCCGCGCCCACACCGCGGCGATTGGGCGGCAACGCGTTCATGATGCCGGCCCGGTTGGGTGCGGCGAACAACCCCATGCCGAGGCCGTTGACCAGCAATGCCAGCGAGAAGGGCACGTAGCTGAAGTTCACAGGCAGCACCAGCAGCCACAGGAAGCTGGCCGCTGCCACCACCATGCCCAAGGTGGCCAGCAACCTGGCCCCATGGCGGTCGGATAGCCAGCCGGAGACCGGGCCCGCGATCAGGAACCCCGCAGTAAGGGGCAGCATGTAGATCCCGGCCCAGAGCGGCGTGGTCTCAAAGCTGTAACCGTGCTGGGGTAGCCAGATCCCTTGGAGCCAGATGATCAGGATGAACATCAGGCCGCCCCGGCCGATGCCGGACATCAGGGAGGCCAGGTTTCCGGCGGTGAAGGCACGGATACGGAACAGCGCCAGATGGAACATGGGCTCGTCTATCCTCATCTCCACCCAGCAGAACACTGCCAGCACCGCGGCGCCTCCTATCAGTGCGGTGAGCACCCATGGGTTGGTCCAGCCCATGGTGTTGGCGCCGTACGGTTGGATGCCATATGTGATGCCTACCAGCACGGCGACCAGACCCACCGCGAAGGTTGCATTGCCCCACCAGTCCAGTTTGGCCGGCTGCCTGATCCCTGTGTCATACAGGCTCAGGTAGGCCCAGACGGTGCCCGCCAGCCCTACCGGCACGGAGACGAGGAACACCAACCGCCAGTCCAGCGGTCCCAACAGCCCGCCGATGATGAGGCCGAAGAACGACCCTGCGATGCCGGCCACCTGGTTCAGGCCCAATGCCAGGCCACGCTGGTCGACCTCGAAGACATCCGTGATGATGGCCGTGGAATTGGCCATCAACATGGCGCCGCCGACGCCCTGCAGGACGCGCATGATGATCAACCAGAGCACGCCCGCTGTGCCGGAAAGCCACGTGAGGGACAGCAGAACGGAGAACACTGTGAAGACAGCGAAGCCGGCGTTGTACATTTTCACCCTGCCGTACATATCGCCGAGCCGGCCAAAGGTAACCACCAACACCGCCGTGACCACCATGTAGCCCATAACCAGCCACAACAGCATGCTGGTGTTGCCGGGAGCCAGCGGCTCGACGTGGATGCCACGGAAAATGTCAGGCAGGGCGATCAGCATGATGGAGGAATTGATGGTCGCCATCAGCACACCCAGCGTGGCGTTGACCAGGACTGTCCACTTATAGTGCGGGCTAGCAACCGCGCGC
This sequence comes from Arthrobacter sp. 2RAF6, assembly GCF_052115205.1. Lineage (NCBI taxonomy): Bacteria > Bacillati > Actinomycetota > Actinomycetes > Micrococcales > Micrococcaceae > Arthrobacter > Arthrobacter sp. 2RAF6. Next base: position 30,143 of record NZ_JBFRGF010000010.1, read on the forward strand.
TCCATGCGGGCCTGGCGTTTGCCCCTGACGATTTGGGCCTTCGTTGCCATCACAACCGCCCCTTCCCGGCCAGGGGGCCGTTTCGGGATTGTTACTTCACTAAAAACCCTAAACCCGGAGGCGGCACCGGGAACCACCCAGTGGCGACAACTTTGTTTCTCCCGGGGCGCCGCGTGCCAGACGGTAACTTAATCGACGGGCGCGTCGGCAATAGCCCTGGCCCGGACCTTGTGCACGTGGTCGGCCATGGCGGCTGCGGCTTGCTCCGGATCCCCGCTGGCCATGGCCTCGAACACAGCCTGGTGCTCGGCGATGGCCTGCTCGGCATCGGTGATGCCCACTCCCCCGAACAGCCGGAACCGCTGGACCTGTCCGCCTAGGGCGGTGTAGGCCGAAAGCATGAATTGGTTGCCGGACTGCTCGGCGATCAGCTTATGGAAGCGCTCATCGGCCTCGAGATAGTCCCGGAATTCCATGAAAGAGGGGCCTCGGGGAGCCGTCTCCAGGTCCTTCACAGCCCCTCGCAAATCCGCCAAACCCTCCGGAGTGATCCTGCTGCACGCCAGTCGGGCATTCACTGGCTCAATCGCAAGCCGGGCCTCCATGAGCTCCGCAAAATCTTCGCGAGTGAAAACCGGGGCCACCCTGTAACCCTTAAGCGCAACTCGGCGGACCATGCCTGTGTGTTCAAGCCTCGCCAGCGCCTCGCGCACGGGGGTCGGGGAAACGTCCAATTCCCGCGCCGTGCCGTCGATGCTGACCGCGGCTCCTGGTTCGAGCCGGCCGTCCATGAGCCACGCGAGAAGTTCCTCGTAGACGTGGTCGGCGAGAACCTGGCGGCTGACGGGTCGGCCGGGGGCGCGGTCCCGTGAGGAAGCGAGTTTCATAGACAAATCCTATAGGAATGCTCTCTTCGTGGCGGCTTCGGACGCTCTAGGCCAGCCCTGAAGCCCGGCAGGACGGGGGCCGCGAGGCGGTTAAACCGCGACGGCGGCACCTTTCCCAGGTGCCGCCGTCGGGATTCGGGGGATCTAGTTGGCGTAGAACGGGTAGTCGGTGTACCCCTTGGCGCCTTCACCGTAGAACGTGGACGGATCCGGCTCGTTGAGCGGGAGGCCCTCACGCCACCTGCGCGCAAGGTCCGGGTTGGCGATGGCCGGGCGGCCGACCACGACGGCGTCGGCATGCCCGTCGGCCACAAGTGCCACTGCTTCATCCAGTGTGGTCACGTCACCGAAGCCGGTGTTCACCAGGAACGTGCCATTGAAACGCTCGCGCAGGTCCTGGACAAGCTCACCCTTGGGATCATGGTGGAGGATGCTGAGGTAGGCGAGGTTGAGCGAGGCGATGGTGTCCACCAGGACGTCATAGGTGGCGCGGACATCGGCGGGGTCGGTCTCGGCGATCCCCTGGACCGAGTGCTCCGGGGAAATCCGGATGCCGACCCGGTTGGCGCCCAAGGCTTCAACCACCGCGTTGACGGTCTCGATCACGAAGCGTGCGCGGTTTTCCGGGGAACCGCCGTAGCTGTCAGTGCGGACGTTGGTGTTGGGAGCCAGGAATTCGTGCAGCAGGTAACCATTCGCCGAGTGGAGTTCAACGCCGTCAAATCCTGCCTCGACAGCATTCCGGGATGCCGTGACGATTTCCTGGATCACCGAGGGAAGTTCATCGGTACTCAGTTCGCGGGGCACCGGGTAAGGTTTCTTGCCATTCGGGGTGCGAACTTCGCCGTCGATGGCCACGGCACTCGGTGCCACGATCTCGTGACCGCCGGTGATGTCCGGGTGGGAAACGCGACCGCCGTGCATGATTTGGGCGAACATCCGGCCGCCTTCGGCATGGACAGCGTCGGTCACCTTCTTCCAGCCTGCGATCTGTTCCTCCGTGACGAGGCCGGGCTGCCCCGGGTAGGACTGGCCGGCCGGCGTCGGGTAGGTACCCTCGCTGACAATCAGCCCGAGGGAGGCGCGCTGCCGGTAGTGTTCCACAACCAGCGGGCCGGGAACGCCTTCGGCGCCCGATCGGACACGGGTCAGCGGCGCCATGACCAAGCGGTTAGGAAGTTCAAGCTCGCCGAGAGTCAACGGGGAAAACAACATGAGCAGTGCCTTTCAAACGGGAACAGGTCCAGTGGGGCCAACTGCCACGCGCCTGCAACTATTCCTGCTGAGACGGGGATCACACGACGACGGCGGCGCCGCGCCTGCGCTTTCAAACCCATCCCGCCGCGGGCGCTTGACATGGCAGTCGGCCGACGATTTGTTACTATGGACGAGATTTAATACATTTGATGGATAAACCAAGGTTTGACTGGCCGTTTGGCCGACCGGCTTTCCATTTCCTGTTGTGGGTCTGATTCTTTGGGAGGGGCGGCGCCGGTGTCTGATCTGCTTGTTGAGGTGCATGCGTTCGAGGGAGCCAGTGCTGCCCTTGGGAAGGCTGCGGAGGGCGTAAATTGCGCCGGGTCCATGCCCTCAGGAGATGTCGGGCACCCGGTACTTACCCAAGCGTGCGGGGAAGTCAACCTCGCCTGGGCCGTGCATGGCTCCGCGCTGCACGCGAATTTGGAAGAGGATCGCCAGCAGGTCAGAAGAGCCGGGGCGGAGTTCACCCGGGTTGATACCCTCCTTTCAGAACAAACGAAGAGCGGGAAGGCCTGAGGATGGCTTGGGGGGAACGCAGGCCGGCTGACTGGTCCTTGCTGGGCGGGACCGACCCCGCCCCGGGTAGCGCTGAAGACGTCCAGCGGGCTTCCGTTGCCTGGGCGGGAAACGCGGGCCGGTTGGCGGATGCACAGGATGGCCTCACCCGAACGGTGATGGCTGGCGAGGGTGCTGCGGTGTCGGCTGTTCGGACGCTTCTTGAGAGGGATGCTGCCCTGATCGGGATGTACCGGGTGGCGTGTGAGGACATCGCCCGCGCCTTTCAACGTTGGGCGGCCAGCCTGGCCGGGTTCCAAGTTGAAGCAGCCCGCCTACTGTTCCAGGCCGTGCAGGCCCACGACGATGAAGAAGCAGGCTACAAGCTGATCGACGCAGGCAAGGCGGAACGAATCCACGCCGCCGGCCAGCGCTCTCTGCTTGAGGGCATCGCCCAGGCTGCGGCCGAAACTCTGGCCCCGGCCGTCACGGAGATCTTCTCCGACTCCCGTGGCGAGGCGATGGTGGATGAAGCCCGCGAACGGTTGGACGCTCTGCGCCGCCAAGCCGAGGAACTGCGTAACCGTTACGACATCGAAGGCCGGCGTGTCGCGGGTTCGCTGCACATCCCTGCCGGGCCGGTGACCCAGCAGGCTGGCCTGGGCATCACGGACAGCCGAGCCGGCAGCGGCTACTTCGCCGCGCTGCTGGCATTGCGGAAGGACCCGCGGTACGCATCCCTGAACGCCCTCCATGCCAAAGCCGCACAAGGCGACGTCGCGGCCCGGCAGGATTACTTGGCGCTGCTTGCGCGGCTAAGCCCCGCCGATCTGGTGATCTACGGGATGACCAACCCGGACCGTGCCCGCAACCCATTGGCCATGGCAAACAACACTGCCCATGTCAAAAGCTGGTGGGATGGGCTCGCCCCTGATGCCCGGGCGCTACTGACCGCCACCGTTCCCGGGATCATCGGCAACCTCAACGGAATCCCGTACAGCGTCCGGAACACCGCCAACCGCCAACTCATCCAGATCCTCACCACCAATCCGCCAGCCGACGAAGCCACGCGCAAAGCCATAGAAGGCATCAATAATTCGCTGAGCTACGACGATGGTTCGCCGCGAACGGACAGGTTCGTGGTGTCCTTCGATCTGAACAAAGGAAAACCCCTCGCCGCAGTCGCGATTGGCGATCTGGACACCGCCGGGAACGTGACCTGGAACATCCCCGGCATGGGCACCACGGTGGCGCCGGGCGGCATCGATGCCTGGACTATGGGCGCCCAAGCAGTCTATGACCGACAGCAGAGGCTGCTCGCGAGATTTGGTCCTGTGGGGATGACAAACGCGGTGGTGTCCTGGGTCGGATACGACACCCCGGGAATGTTCCCAGACAGCATGGACGTCTTCGCCAGCGATAAGGCCTGGGCCGGTGCGGACAAGCTGCCGCCGCCTTGGACGGATTCCATGAAACCCGGGACATTGGCGATGGTGCGGGGGAGCCGAAGGTCAACGTCCTGGCCCATTCCTACGGCACCACCACGGCCGCCTACGGCTTGACCAAAACGGTGCATAACGTGGACACCGTGACGTTTTTCGGCTCCGCCGGCATTGACCCGAACGTTGTTCCAAGTGCTTCGGCGCTCCACGTGGCGCCAGGATCGGATGGCAACCCAGCGGTGTACGCAACGCAGGCCAGCAGGGACGTGGTGGCACCGGTCGGGATCGGCGGTTCCATCGCGGGCGCTGGCTGGGACTGGTTCAATGACCCCATTGGAGCTGGCCCCCGCTTCGCCGATTCGATCGTCGGCCATCACCCGCAACAACTGCGTGTCCCGCCAACTTTCCCCGGCCTCTGGCCGGGAGCCCATGTGTTCTCCTCCGATGGAGGCTTCGACCCCGACAGCGGGGAAATCCTCGAGCCCACCGACGGTCACCAAGCCACCGGTGACGGATCATGGGGACCGGCCAATGTCTCCGGCGGTCACGGCTACCTCGATCCGAAAACCGAATCCTTGGACAATATCGCCCTCGTCACCACCGGCCATGGAGACAAAATCCACCCCTCGTCATGGCTGCGGATCACGGCCCACACCGGCGGGAAAACCCAGCAAATCTACCCGGAGCCAACAAAATGACCAGAGAACAGAACATATTGACCACCTTCAGCAACGCCCGGAGCCGGGGTCCTGCCAGGAACACGGCGCCTTCCTTGGTATCGGCGCTCATCGCCGCCCTGCTGCTGTTCGGCGTCACGGGCTGTGCCATCCTGCCAGGAAGAACAAACCCCATGACATCCGACCCCGACCGCCCCTACAACGGAACCAGAACCGCAGACACCGTGCGCAACGATTTCTACGACACCATCGATGACACCGTCAAACAAACCGGACTCACCTTTCCCGACTGGAACCGTGCAGACCCGAAACGCATCAGTCGAGACACATGTGCGATCGGATCCAAGGCGGGCAAACAATTCTCGATCGATTTGCGGGGCGGGGCGAGCCCGGACCCGAAAGCCGCGGTCGAGAAAATCCGAGCCTACTGGGAATCCAAGAACTGGACCATCGAATCGATCATTGACCATACCGACGCCCCGAACCCCGGCATGCAGATAGCAGCGACATCCCCCACCGGCATCCTCGTCGTCTACAACCCCACGAAGAACAACACCAATCCCGGAAAAACCACGGACTGGTCAAGCATCAGTGTCGAGAGCGACTGCACCCTGGACCCCTCCCTCAACGGCGTCCCGACACCAAGAACGAGCCCACCGCCGAGCACCGGTTCCTGATGACCCGGACCGCCCCTGTCCTCGTCAGCGCCTTGGTCATCGCCGCCGTCCTGTTGCTGTTCGGCGTCACCGGCTGCGCCATCCTGCGAGGAGGAACTAACCCCGTGACACCCGACCCTGCCCGCCCCTATGACGGCACCAGAACCGCAACGGCAGTGGAAAAGACTTCTACGACGCTATCGATGACACCATCAAGCAGACCGGGCTCGCCTTTCCCGGCTGGAACCGGGCAAGCGAAGACGGAGTGATGCTAACCACGTGTGCGGTCAGGTCCAAGTCGGGCAACCAATTCTCGATCACCCTGCGGGGTGGGGCGAGCCCGGACCCGAAAGCCGCGGTCGAGAAGATCAAGGGCTACTGGGAATCCAAGAACTGGACCATCGAAACGATCATTGACCATACCGATGCGCCCAACCCCGGCATACAGATAGCAGCGACATCCCCCACCGGCATCCTCGTCGTCTACAACGCGATAAAGAATAATTCCGGAACGGTCGATGACAACAAGTGGTCGCGTATCAGTGTCGAAAGCGACTGCACCCTGGACCCCTCCCTCAACGGCGTCCCCACCCCAAAAACCAGCCCACCGAGCACCAACCCCTGAGGCGGCACTCCCATGTGACCAGTCCTCCCGGCAGCGTCACAAAGCGAGTACTCGGGCACTAGGGGACGCCGCCGGAAGTTCCGCCTTTCAGCGCGTGTGATGCGATGGCTGGATTTCGTACACCGGGGTCGGCAATCCTTCCGCCCTGGCCTTGAGCTGCAGGGCCAGGTAGTTGGAATAATGCCGGCTTTGGTGCAGGTTTCCGCCGTGGATCCAGAGGTTTGGCACGTTGGTGGGCTTCCACATGTTGCGCAGCTCCCCTTCCCAGGGGCCGGGGTCCTTGGGTGTGTCGGAGCCGAATCCCCAGCATTTCCCAACGGCGTCCGCCACCTCGGGCGAGACGAGGTCGGCGAGCCAGCCATTCATGGAACCGTAGCCGGTGGCGTAGATGATCACGTCGGCTTCGAGCTCGGTGCCGTTGTCCATCACGACGGCGTTGCCCGTGATCTTGCTGACTTGGCCGTTCGCGAGTTTCACGCGTCCGTCGATGATCAGCTGGGATGCGCCGACGTCGATATAGTAGCCGGAGCCGCGTCGCAAGTACTTGAGGAACAGGCCCGAGCCGTCCACTCCAAAATCGAGATCGAAACCGGCCGCCTCAAGCTGGGAGTAGAACTCGGCGTCGCGCTCCGCCATCTGCTGGTAGACCGGGATCTGGGCCTCTGGCAGGATCCGGTACGGCAAGGAAGCGAAGAGAAGGTCGGCTTTCTCGGTGGTGACTCCGTTGGCGAGTGCCTTTTCCGAGTAGAGATCGCCGAGTGCCAGGTCCATCAGGGACTCACTCCGGGCGATGTGCGTGGACGAGCGCTGGACCATGGTGACGTCGGCGCCGTGTTCCCAGAGGTCCGCGCAGATATCGTGGGCCGAGTTGTTCGAGCCAATCACTACGGCCTTCTTGCCCGTCCAGTCTCCCCCGCCCGGGTGCTTGGAGGAATGGTACTGCTGCCCCAGGAAGCTCTCGGCGCCGTCGAACACGGGGACGTTCGGGTAGCCCGAGACGCCCAAGGCGAACACCAGCTGTTTCGGACGCAAGGTGACTGGTTCGCCGTCGCGCACGACGCTGACTTCCCACTCGCCGCGTTCCTCGTCCCAGCGGGCGTTGTTGCACTCGGTCTTGGACCAATAGTTCAGTTCCATGATGCGGGTGTAGTGCTCCAGCCAATTGCCGATCTTGTCCTTGGCCGCGAAAACGGGCCAGTCGTCCGGGAACTTCATGTAGGGCAGGTGGTCGTACCAGACGGGGTCATGCAGGTGCAGCGACTTGTAGCGGTTCCGCCAGGAGTCGCCCGGGCGCTCGTTCTTCTCGACGATGATGGTGGACACACCGAGCCTGCGCAGCCGCGCTCCGAGGCCGATCCCGCCCTGGCCACCGCCGATGATCACAGTGTTGGGCTGCTCCTCATAGCCAAGCTTGGCTTCCTGCTCTTCCTTGAGTTCGAGCCAGGATTTACGGCCCTTGCTGATGTGGTGGGCCACTCCTTGCTCCCGGTTAGGGCCCTTCTTTTCCTCGAAACCCTTGAGTTCCTGCATCGTGGTGAGCAGGGTCCAGCACTTGCCGTTGCGCAGCCGAAGGTGCGCGTGGCCACGGGCCTGGGCGGTTTCAAAGTCGAGCCAGGCCTCGGTGTTGGCCGCATCGCCAGTGGCATCTTCGGCGAGCCTCCAGTTGCTTGGCCGCACGTTCGGGAGCGTGGCGTCCAGCATGCGTTTGATCTCGGCCTTTCCTTCTAGGGTCTTCAAGTTCCACGTGAAGGAAACGAAGTCGCGCCAATACGATTCGTCCTCGAACAATTCCAGTGCAGCCTCGGTGTTGTTGTTGCGCAGCGCCTCATCGAACTGCGCCAGCCAAGCCCCGGCTATGCCGTTTGCGGTCTCAGGCATTTCTCCTCTTTCCATCGCTGACGATGAGCCAATTCCCGGTTCCATGGCAGCTGCCCGGAGAGTGACTCGCATCACAAGTAGATGCCACAGGGGGTTACAATCGGGTGACACGCGCTCCTCACCTGCTCCCACGCGGGTTTGGGCCGTTCGATCCAGCGATTCAATGGCGAGTTGGGAGTTTGCGCATGCGTCACGGCCCGAGCACGCTGTTCCCGGATCCGGGACTGCGATTTTCCTCGCCCGTGGAGTACGCCAAGACCCTCCGCACCGCCCACGAAGCTACATTGTCCGGAGCCCCGCACCCCCTCCTGCCTGCATCCCTTGTCGAGTCTTGGCGGCGGTCCATTGCACTGGGCATCAACCCCGATCAGCACAGCCCGGCCCACCGCCACGAAATCGCCGAAGCCCGTTCGCTCGGATCCACCCACCGCCTGGCCAGCGTGGTTCCGGCGCTCTCGCAACTGCTTGCCGATGAGTCCGCCACGGGCCGGCACCTGCTGATCGTCACCGACCACCACGGCGAGGTGCTCTGGAGGATCGGCAGTGGTTCCGCGCTGCGGCAGGCCGATTCCCTCGAATTCGTGGAGGGCGCCGATTGGTCCGAAGCCGGCGTCGGTACCAACGCGATCAGCGAGGCCCTCATCTCCGGGAACGCCGCCCAACTCTTCTCCGCCGAGCACCTCGTCCGGACCCACCACGATTGGGCATGCACCGCGGCGCCCATCCGCGACCCCTTCACCGGTGATATCGTCGGGATCCTGGATGTTTCGGGGCCCATAGATTCGGTGACGCCGGACAGCCTGCGGATGGTGCGTTGCGGCGTCCGGCTCGCGGAGGAACTATTGCGTTCGGAAGGCGCGACGGCGGACCCGAGTCGGCGCGTCGCCGTCGGGCACCCCCGTCCCGGTACCGCTTCAACGCTGTTCTTGCGGCTGCTCGGCGACAAGCCGACAGCAGCGCTCGACGGCGGCGGGCCGCTTCCGGTGACGCTGCGCCGTGCGGAGATCCTCGCGTTGCTCGCGTCCAGGACGCAGGGGTGGAGCGCCGACGAGCTCGCCTATCAGCTGCATGGCGAAGACGGTGCCGCCACGGCCATCCGGACGGAGATGCACCGGATCCGCGCGCTGCTCGGCAACGTGGTGGAGGCGAATCCGTACCGTTTTGCCCCCGGCGTGACAGTGCTGACAGACGCCATGCTGGTCGCCGAGCATTTGCGGGCCGGGCGGGTGCACGATGCCGTGGCCGCCTACTCCGGGCGCATCCTGAACCGTTCAGCGACCATGGCCATAGAGCTAATGCGCGACGAGTTGGACCAGGCCATCGCCGCGTCCGTTCGGGCAAGCGGCGACGCGGAACTGATCAGCCGTTGGTGCTCGACGGACATGGGCTCGGACGATTCCGAAGCCGCGATGGCCTTGGCGAGGCTCATGGCTCCGGGCGATTCACGGTTCCAGCTGGTGCTGGCACGAATGGACAGGATCGACAGGGAACTTCGGACGTAGGCGCTTCGCTTTAGGGGACGCCCGGGCAGCCCTCGCCCCGCGGATTCACGATGCAGTTGTCAGCATAGTTGCGCGTGATCGACCTCCAGACGCTCAGCTTCTGTGACGGCGACGCGAACTGTCCTGTGCCGGGAATCGGCACGTTCGGGCCACCGTTCACGGAGTAGGTGCCCCGGAAGGTGGTAGTCACGGACAACTGAAAGTCACCGGTCTGTTGATACACGTGGCTTGTTCTCGTCTTTTGGCCCCACTCCGCTTCCGGAAGCGGTCCCCCGGCAAAGGGGGTCGGGCCGAGACTGTTGCCGTCCCCGTAGTCGTAGGTGTACTCCACGGGGGTTGCGACTATGTGGACTCGCTGGCCGAGGAGTGTCACATCGAATTGCTGCTCAACGGCGTCCGCGAAGATGTTGGTTTCAGCGCCCTTGAGCGTGTGCGGGCTAGGCTGCGCGGTCAGGTCCGCCGGCTTGAGCGGAAGGTTGCGGAAGTCGCTCTCAATTCTCTCCGCAATCCTCTGCAAGAGATCCTCTGGCTTTTGGTCGTACAGGCAGGACGGACCATTGTTGCCCGATTTCCAGTCAATCCACGTGGGATTTGGAATCGCCTTCGGCGCGACCTTCCAGATGACTGGAGTTCCAGATTTCCCACCAGGCTCGCGGGGCGGGCATTGCACCTGTCCGGGTAGGCACTTCTTATCGAAGTCATTGTCGTCGACCTGGCATTGGAGATCTGCCTTGTATTGGTTGGGGTCGTCGCTGACGAAGTTTGGAGGGGCGGGGATAAATTCGCCCGATTGAGGGTCGCGGATCCACCTGGCCGAGACGTCGATTCCACCTTTTTGAATTCCCGCCGATACGCGGTCATCGTCAGCGGCTGAGGCGAGTGTGGCTGGAGCGACGAACACCGCGGCCAGAACAATTGTCCGTATGGTCGACTTTCGCAAATTCATGGCGCACTACTGAATCAATCCGAGGTCTTTGACCTTCCAAGACCCTGATTCGAAAGCACCAATCATGACTATCGCCGAGTTCGATGCCGGCGTTGGAGGCTGCCCCACGCTTCCATCCGCATCGTAGTAGTCAATCTGGCTTTGGATCGTCTGTATCGTCACTTGCTGAGAAAGCGCCTCGGATTTGAAGTTTGCTTCAACCGACGGAGTTGTCATCTTGCCACCGACAACCCATCGTCCTTTTACATACGCGGACTCGAGACCCTGTCTTATTCGATTACAGAAGAGGCACTCCGCGGATGTCATGGCTGACCAAGCGGCCATGTCCCCAGTCTCATAAGCGTATGAAAGCGCTTGGAACCAGTACCTAGCAAACGCCTCCACGCCTTCCTTGCTGTTCGCCTTCGCGGCCTCCGGCAGCACGGGAATGGGCACGTTCTCGGCTTTCCCCTTGGCGTCCGCGGGTTTGTAGACAGCCGCCGGCGTCGGAGAGGGCGTGGCAGTGGCAGTGGGACTGGCAGAAACTGTGGGTGACGCAGACTGCGGCTGGGTACTGTTCCCGCAGGCGGTCAGCGTCAACGCCGCTGCAAGGCCGACAATGACGAAAAGGCGGCTGCGAGCAGAAAACGAAGTGCGTGGAGTCATGGTTTGCTATCCCCAAATAGTTTTCAAGACTAAACGTTTCCCAAAATGATAGCTTACTTCCCCATCTTGGCGGGAAAGTTATCCACAGGTGCCGACTTTGCTCCACCAGCGCGGCATGGCAGAAAGCGTAAAGGAGAGGAGGCGCAAAATCCCCGCCGGACACAAGCGGACATACTTCCGTGGCTGCGGCAGGTCTCTCCAGCGACCCCTTGCAGCGATGGGCAGAACCCTCGCGCAGCGCTCGTTAGCCATCGCCGCCACTGTATTAGGCCCCGGCTATCCAATGGAGGCGACGAGGCAATACGACCAGTCCCCCGAGCCGCAGTGAAATCTCAGACTCGTGTCGCGTGAAAGAATGGGGTGATGTGGACGGAGACCAGCGGGATCATCGGCGTGGGCTACGAGGGGCATGATATTTCCTCGTTCATCGCGTTTCTTGAGCCTTGGAAGATCGATGTACTTGTCGACGTGCGCCTGAACGCCATCTCGCGAAAAAAGGGATTCTCTAAGACCGCGCTCTCATCGGCCTTGGCCGAAGCCGGCATTCGCTACGAGCATCTTCCAATCCTGGGCAATCCCAAAGACAACCGCGACGGATTCTGGTCCCCTGGTACCAATGCAGCGAAGCAAGCTTACGCGCGGTATCGCGAGCTGCTGCGTGCCGCTCCGGCCCATGCTGCGCTCATGAAGCTCGCCAAACTCGGGACGAGCGAACATGTGGCACTGCTCTGCTTTGAAGCCTCAGAGACTTGCTGCCACCGTCGACTCATTCTGGAAGCGGTTGAGGCTGAAGCTGCGGCGCTGGCTCACATTTAGTTCGGAGACTGAGACCTGTAGACCCCGATAACGCTGAATGCCAAGGGATGCTTTAACTGATTGCCCACGAAGAACAAGGGCCGACGATCAGGAGCACACATCTCGGTGAAGAACTTCTTGCGAATCTCAGACATCGCCGTCGAGTCATCGAGATGCTTGAGCCTTCGCTCCAGTGCGACAAGCTCCCAATCAAGCAAGCCTTGGAAATGCCCTCGACAATTCACATCCTCGCAGAAGTATGAGTACTTCCCTTCGAACCGAGGCGCCTCCAAAAGTTCCACTTTGGGAGCATCGCCGAATAGATCCTCTTGACCAAGGTTCACCTTTAGTTTCTGCATCTGCTCGGGAGTCCAGCCTTGATGAAGGGTCAGTTTGAAATCTCGAACCTCACGCGGGCGTACGACGGCGAGCGAGGGGAACTCCCTTCCTTCCCTCTGAGCCCCGAGTATCCCGCACATGGTCCACTGCGACGAAAGCGGAGACACATACCGGTGGCGCGGTTTCCATGGCTTTAGGTGCATAATCGCTTGTATTGTTGAACGATCCGGAATGTAGCTTTCGCTTCTCGGGTCCTTCATTGCAGGTTTAACTTGCACCGTTATCAAATCGTATTTTGTGAACTTGAGGTATTCCTCCATTGACCGGAACGGAATGGGATATAACCTTATCCATTCGGGGCCCGTGTCACGCATGCGGATGCCTGCAACACATACGGTGTCTCCATAGGCTGCCGACGGTTGGGGCGCGGCCTTTACGACAACCAAGACCTCTGCTCTATCCCAGCGGCTGCCGGTTTCCTTCGGGTAGTAGCTCCGGCCCTCGCCATCGAGTGGCAACTGATCAAACATTCGTTCCCCCAATCCTGTTTCAATAATTATGCACAGGAGAACCGTTGTTTGTTGTTGAAAAGTTGTGAATCCTGCCGCAAGTTCACCACGTTCGTTGGTTCGGTTCACTAATGGCATTCTGCACATGTAAATCTCAACCGATCAGGATCCGAATGCTCTGGATGCCGGAGGAGAGGATTCGGCAGTGGGTGGCTCGAGCGCGCATTTCAAAGGATGTCCAAAGGAGGCCGGCACATTCATGCGCCGGCCCCCCAAGAATCTAAGGAGCCTACTCTTGAGCCGGCAGGACCAACTCCCCCGACTTATCCGTCGACAAGGCGAGCGAAGAGATGAACTGCGGCTCGCCGTCGGGCCCGTCCTGGGCTGACCGGACCATGTCCGGACGCTCGAACTCCAGTCCCGTGACGTGGCACAAAAGCTTGGCGTCGCTCGGGTTGCCGTCGGCGTCGAACATGGGCAGCTCGATTCCATCGTCGGAGCGGCGCAGGTAGTACTTCCCGCGGGTCAACATTGCCAGCGCCGGCGGCAGCACAAGGGCCAGCCCGACGGCGAAGATCGGCGAGTATGGCTGAACAGCCGAACCGAAAGCACCGAAGAACACGGCAATCGAGACAACGGCAGAAACCAGCATCGAGATGAAGCCGACCGGGTTGACTGCGTAAAGCATGCCGCGCCGGAACTCGGGAACCTTCGGCGAAATCTTGAGCAAGTATTTGTTGATGGCAATATCGGACGCCACCGTAACCACCCATGCCATGGCGCAATTCGCGTAGAAGCCAAGGATGGTATTGAGGAATTCGAACATGTTAGCTTCCATCAGCACTAGCGCAATCACCAGGTTGACCACCACAAACACCATGCGTCCCGGGTAGCTCTTGGTGACACGCGTGAAGCTGTTCGTCCACGCGAGCGAGCCGGAGTAGGCGTTGGTCACATTGATCTTGATTTGCGAAATGACCACGAGCACCACCGCCAAGGTCATCGCTAGCCAGGCCGGCATCATTTCCTGGTACACGCCAAGGAACTGGTGCACGGGCTCGTTCGCGTGGACGGAAGCGGCTGGATCCAGGGTGGCGATCAGATAGATGGCAATGAACATGCCCACGATCTGCTTGATCGCGCCGAAAATCACCCAGCCCGGTCCGGCCAGGATCACGGCTCGCCACCAGGCACCGCGGTTCTCGGCGGTCTTGGGTGGCATGAAGCGCAAGTAATCAATCTGTTCCGCGATCTGCGCCATGAGCGACAGGCAGACACCTGCAGCCAGCATCACGGAGGCCAGGTTGGTGCCTTCGGCCCCGGATTTGCCCGTGAACGCGAAAAAGTCCCCGATGCTGTCCGGGTGCGAAATCACCAAATACCCCACGGGAACCACCATAAGCAGGAGCCACAACGGGGTGGTCCACACCTGCAATTTGGACAAGGCTTTCATCCCGTAAATCACCAAGGGAATGACAATAAGCGTGGACGCCGCATAGCCGAGCCACTGCGGGATGCCCAGCCCAAGTTCCAGGCCTTGCGCCATGATGGAACCCTCGAGCGCGAAGAAGATGAACGTGAACGTCGCGAAAATAACGTTCGTGACTACCGAGCCGTAATAGCCGAATCCGGAGCCCCTCGTGATGAGGTCAAGGTCAATGTTGTAGCGAGCCGCGTAATAGGCCAAGGGAAATCCGGTGGCGAAAATAACCACAGCCGCCACCACAATTCCGAAAATAGCATTCACGGTGCCGTAAGAAATTCCGATATTCGCGCCGATGGAGAAATCAGCCAAATAGGCGATTCCACCGAGCGCACTCGTCGCGACCACGCCCGCACCCCACTTGCGGTAAGACCGTGGCGCGAACCTGAGGGTGTAGTCCTCCAGGCTCTCCTTCGCTGCGCTCATCGCATCGGCATTGCCCGTCGTGCGGCTCCCGGCGCCTAGCGTCTCGGAAGGTTCGACGACGGCGAGCCCCTCCGGTGAGCCGCCCGCCGTCGGGGGTTCAAGCACTTGCGTTGTCTTCGAATCGTCAGTCATCCCCGCAACTTTCCTCGTCTGAACATGTTTCCCCTCTGAACATGGCCTCGACGCTATCGACGGGATGGAACCACGGAGTCACCACGGTGTTTCCGGGCTGTAACTTATCCAGCGAGTCGGACGCCAAGATTGCGGCTCCGGGTTTGTGGACGTCCAACAAAATCACCGCCCCACAAGCCCACTACCGTCGTGAAGGAACGCACCATCCCCCGCAAGCAACGGCCGAGGAGCATCATGACCACCCAGCCAAACCCAAGGCGTACGTCCACCTTTCCGATTCTGGAAACAGCCCGCGAGCAAGTCCTCGCGAACGGCGAAGGCCTCAGCGAATCCCAGCTGCTCGAGATCCTGGAGCTTCCGGACGAGGCCATCCCGGAAGCCCTGCAGCTTGCCCACGAAGTCCGCCTCGAGCACTGCGGCGAGGACGTGGAAGTAGAGGGAATCATCTCCATCAAGACCGGAGGGTGCCCTGAGGACTGCCATTTCTGCAGCCAGTCGGGTCTGTTTGACAGTCCGGTCCGGGGCGTCTGGCTCGACATCCCCGAGCTCGTGAAGGCCGCCAAGGAAACGGCAGCCACCGGGGCTACGGAGTTCTGCATCGTTGCTGCCGTCCGCGGCCCGGACATCAAGCTCATGAACCAGATCAAGTTCGCGATCGACCGCATCAACGCGGAAGTGGACATCAACATCGCGTGTTCCTTGGGCATGCTCACCCAGCGTCAAGTGGACCAACTCGCCGAATGGGGCGTCCACCGCTACAACCACAACCTCGAAACCGCGCGCAGCTACTTCCCCGAAGTCGTCACCACCCACACCTACGAGGAACGCCTGGACACCTGCAACATGGTCAAGGCAGCCGGTATGGAACTTTGCTGCGGAGCCCTGATCGGCATGGGCGAAAGCACCGCCCAGCGAGCCGAACTCGCGAGCCAGCTCGCGGCCCTCGAACCCCACGAAGTCCCGCTGAACTTCCTCAACCCGCGCCCCGGGACGCCCCTCGAAAACCAGGGAATCATGGACGGCAAGGACGCTCTCCGCGCGATCGCGGCGTTCCGCCTCGCCATGCCGCGGACCGTGCTGCGTTACGCCGGCGGACGGGAACTTACCCTGGGCGACCTCGGCACGCGCGAAGGCCTCATGGGCGGCATCAACGCCGTCATCGTCGGCAACTACCTCACCACCCTCGGCCGCCCCGCCGACGCCGACCTCAACCTCCTCGTGGAACTGAACATGCCCATCAAGGAACTCCAGAAGTCACTGTGAGCGCAACCGTTCCAAACACTGACACGGCAAGCTTCTGCGGGCACTGTGGCGGACCCGCCTCAGTAGGCGAGCCGTTAACGCAAGGCAAGCGCCCGACGTCGGACGCTCACCAGAGCTGCCAACAGCGCCTCGCGATGGAACCACCCCGCTATTGCGCTGTTTGTCGCCGCCGCATGAAAGTCCAGGTCACGCCGCTCGGCTGGACCGCGGAATGCTCGCGCCACGGACGGTTGACAACATGAGCGTCATCCGGCGTGACCGGGCAAGCCTTTGGCATCCGTATGCTCCGGCGTCGGGCGCGCTGCCGTTGTGGGAAGTCGAAGACGCCGACGGCGTGACGCTGCGGCTCCGCGACGAAACCGGCCGGCCCCATGAGGTGCTCGATGCCATGTCCTCCTGGTGGGCAGTCATCCACGGCTACCGGAACTCCGTCCTGGACGCCGCGGCGAAGCGCCAACTAGACGCATTCAGCCACGTGATGTTCGGTGGCCTCACCCACGAGCCCGCCGTCGAACTGGCCGAACGGCTCGTGGCCATGGCCCCTTCTGCCGCAGATCGGCCACGGCTAGAGCGGGTCTTCCTGGCGGATTCCGGATCGGTGTCTGTGGAGGTGGCGCTCAAGCTGGCGGTGCAGTTCCAGACGGCTTCAGGGTTCCCCAAGAGGCAACGCTTCCTCAGCATCCGCGGCGGATACCACGGAGACACCTTCGCGGCGATGGGAGTCTGCGACCCGGTGGACGGAATGCATTCGGCGTTCCCTGGCCTGCTCGCCGCCAATGTGTTCGCAGCGAGGCCGCCCGCCGCAGGCGCGCCCCCTGAGGAAATCGCAGAGTGGAAGGCGCACGTCGAGGACCTGGCGGCGGATCACGTAAATGAACTGGCCGCGATCATCGTGGAGCCCGTGCTTCAAGGCGCCGGCGGCATGTTCGTCTACGACGCCGGGTGCCTGTGCATCCTCCGCGACATCGCCGATCGGCACGGGATCCTCCTGATCCTGGACGAGATCGCCACTGGTTTCGGCCGCACGGGCGAGCTTTTCGCGGCGCAACATGCCGGGGTGGTTCCGGACATCATGTGCGTCGGCAAAGCCCTCACCGGCGGTTATCTCACGCTCGCCGCGATGCTCTGCACGGGCGAGGTGGCGGCCCGCGTCTCGAGCGGGGCCGCGGGTGCCTTGCTGCACGGACCCACGTTCATGGGCAATCCTCTCGCGTGTTCCGTGGCCAATGCGAGCTTGGGAATTCTCGACGACGGTGCCTGGCGCAGCGATGTGGCCCGGATCGGCTCGGGCCTCGCGGTCGGCCTCGAAGCCGCCAACGCGTTCGACGCCGTCAAGGGGGTCCGCACGATCGGCGCCGTCGGCGTCCTCGAGTTGAACACGGAAGTGGACGTCGCCGCAGTGACGACCGCCGCCGTCGGGCACGGAGTGTGGCTGCGGCCGTTCCGGAACCTTGTTTACGCAATGCCGCCCTACATCAGCTCCGCCGAGGAGATCCGGCGGATGGCCGAAGGCATGGTGGCGGCCGTGGCCGAGGTGCACGGCCCATGAGCAGGTCCATGAACGCGTGGTTGGAACAGCAGGCCGCGGTCCGCGAGCGCCGGGGCCTCGTCCGCACGCCCATAACGCGCCTCGGCGGGGACCCGGAAGTGGATCTGGCGAGCAACGACTATCTTGGCCTCGCGACGGACCCCAGGCTGGCAGAGGCTGCCCGGGAAGCGATCGGCCGTTGGGGAACCGGTGCCACGTCCTCGCGGCTGGTTGCCGGAACTACGGCGCTGCACCTGGAGCTCGAATCCGAGCTCGCGGACCTGACAGGCATGGAATCCGCGTTGGTCTTCTCGTCCGGTTACTTGGCCAATCTGGGCGTCACGACGGCGCTCGGCGGCCCCGGAACCCTCATTGTGGCCGACGAACATTGCCATGCTTCGCTGATTGACGGTTTTCGCTTGAGCCGTTCGAGGGTGGAAACTGTTCCGCACAACGATCTCGACGCAACCGGGCACCAGCTGCGCACCCGCGCGGAACCGAGGGCCCTGATCGTGGTCGAGTCCATCTACAGCGTCTACGGCGACGCCGCCCCGCTCCCCCAGCTGTTAGCGCTGGCCGAAGAGCACGACGCCATGCTCCTCGTGGACGAGGCCCACAGCCTCGGTGTTGCGGGCCTCGGCGCGTTTCAGGGTCACGGCTCGGTGGCTGGAACGGACCTTGCCGCCCACCCCAACGTGGTGTTGACCGCGACGCTTTCCAAATCGCTCGGCAGCCAGGGAGGTGCCGTCCTGGGCAGCGCCCTGCTCCGCGAACACCTCGTCAACAGGGCGCGTAGTTTCATCTTCGACACCGGGCTCGCACCAGCGTCGGCCGCCGCTGCACTCGTCGCCGTCGGAATCATCCGGGCTGAACCCTGGCGTGCGGCGGCCGTCCATCGGAACGCTGCCAGTCTCACGGCGGGACTAGCGCCCGCGCTACAGGCGCCGACGCTACAGCGGCGCGGCGCCGACGTCGGGCCCGCTGGCGCGCCGCTTGAAACAGCCGGTGCCGTGCAATCCGTCCCCATGCCCTCTGCCACTGCGGCACTTGCGGCGAGCCAGGCGGCACACCGGGCGGGTGTGCGCGTCGGCTGCTTCCGCCCGCCATCGGTTCCCGACGGCGTCTCGCGCCTCCGGCTGACGGCCCGCGCCACCCTGACGCCCCACGACATCGACTACGCGTGCGCAACGTTGCGCCGCATCCTGGAGGAAACGCCATGAAACTGCCACACATAGTGCTGGTCACCGGAACGGACACCGGTGTCGGCAAGACTGTCGCGACGGCGGCGCTTGCGTCCGCGCTGCAGGCCGAGGGCCGCTCGGTGGCCGTGTACAAGCCTTGCCAGAGCGGCGATATGGCGGGTGATTCCGACTGCACCGAAATCACCCGCTTGGCCGGACCACTCACGGCCGAGGCCGGCGTCGTGCTTCAAGAATCCCTCGCCCCGGTGCCCGCAGCCGCACTCGACGGGATCACGTTGCCCCCGATTGCGGCACATGCCGAACGCGTCCGCGAACTGGCCAGCACGCATGACCATGTCCTCGTGGAGGGTTCCGGCGGTCTCCTCGTGGAGTTGGACGCCGACGGCGGCACGCTGGCAGATCTGGGCAGTCACGTTGGAAGTGATGCGACTTTTGTAGTGGTTGCCCGCCCCGCTTTGGGAACCCTGAACCATACGGCGCTGACACTCGAGGCCCTGGAACGCAGGGACCTGGCCATCCATGGCGTGATTCTGGGAACCTGGCCGGACGACCCGGGCGTGCTGGAACACGGCAACCGGGCGACGCTCGGCGCGTTGCGGCCGCTCCTAGGAGTGCTCCCCGAGCGCGCCGCGGACCTCCCTCCCGTGACGTTCAAGGCGGCGAGTGTGCACTGGCTGAGCGGTTTGAACTCCTTGAGCGGGGCCCGGTCATGAGCGCCGCTTCTGCCAGCGCCCAGACGTGCCCGTATATGGTGCTGCGGGAGCCCGCTGCAGTGCGGGGGGTCCTGCACCGGCCGGAAGACTTCAGTCCCGCGAATGCCCTCATCGCTGTGACACCGTTGTCCGGACCGTCCTTGCGCGTCCTGCAGCGTGCCCGCTTCGCCTTGCCGCCGGTGCTGGCCAGCAACCACACCGATTCCCATGCAGGTATCCGCAAGGTCGTGGCCGGGTTCTTTACCCCGGCCACGGTCGGTGCTTTCGAGCCACGTATCCGCGGCATCGCGCGGGATGCAGGTTCCGACGCGGCAGCGCTCTTGAATGCGCACGGACAGGTGGATCTGGTGCAGGCCGTGGCCGCTTACCCGCCGGCGATCGTGATGCTGGAGCTTCTGGGTCTTCCGGTCCGCGACCTTCCGGAGCTCAAAGCCTGGAGCCTGGACTCCCTCGAACTCTTCTGGGGCTGGCCGGATCCCGAGCGGCAACTGGAACTGGCACACAGCGCGGCGGGGTTCTACGGCTGGCTGCGGGAACTCGTCCTCGAGGCCGTGGCGTCTCCCGGGCGGAATCTCTTCAGTTCCTTGGCGGAGCACGGTCTCAGTACTCCCGAGATCTGTTCACTCGGTTACTTCCTGCTCATCGCGGGGCAGGAAACCACCACTCAGCTCATCAGCACGGCACTATTCAGGCTTGCCGAGGGATCAGTCGGCTTTGCCTGGAAGGACGCCCCCTCCGGCACCGTGGCGCGGGATCTCATCCGGCACGTTTTGGCTACGGAATCTTCCGTTCCTACATGGCGTCGGGTTGCCGCAGAGGACACGGTCCTCGACGGCGAGCGCATCCCGGCCGGCGCCGAAATCCTCTTGGAACTCACGGGGAACCACTCGTTGTCAGAGCAAGGTCCTGCGGCCTACGGGCTGGCCTTCGGCTCAGGGATTCACCGTTGCCTCGGTGCGAAGCTCGCGGAACTGGAGGCCGCCGTCGTCGTACAGGAAACTGCGGCAGCGCTGCAAGGCGTTCGTTTGGCAGAACCGAACCCCGAGTGGCTCCGCCTTTTGTCCTTCCAAGCGCCGCGGACGGTGGTGGTCGGCTGCTGACCCAAATTCCCGAACGCTCGCTCACATCTGACCCCAAATTCCCGAACGCTCGCTCCCATCTGACCCCAAATTCCCGAACGCTCGCTCCCATCTGGTGAACGCAAGCATCTGCAGGGACGCGTCCAGAAAATGAGCGCGTCTTTGCCACAGGATTTACTTAAGGATTGCCGAAGGCGTTCAGGTCCTTGCCGGAGCCAGCCGATAGCCCACGCCGCGCACTGTTCGCAGCAACGCGGGTTCTGGGCGTCGTCGCCGAGCTTGCGGCGAAGATTGCCAATGTGGACTTCGACGGACCGTTCGTCGGCGTCGCTCGTGTAGATCCCGACGTCGTAAGGTTCGTTCCGGAGGCGGCGCACAAGGTCCGCTTTGCTCAAGTCCGTGCGGCCTGCTTCAAGCAAGGAGTACAGGAGGTCGAACTCCGTGGGCGTCAGCCGTAGGTCCTGGCCGTCGATGGAAACGGTCCGTGTCAGGCAACGCTCGCTCACAAACAAGCCATTTCCAGCCAACCCTCGCTTACAACTTGTGAGCGAGCGTCACGCCAAACGCCCCGATACGTGAGCGAGCGTCCGAGGGGGCGCTGCGTAGACTGAGGATATGGGCGAGAGCCGCGACCTGCTGACGCCTGAGCAACGCAGCCTGAATATGTCCAAGATCCGGGGCAAGAACACCAAGCCCGAGCTCTTGGTCCGTCGGCTACTGCATGCCAAGGGTTACCGGTACCGGCTCCATGGCCGGGCCGCGGGCGGGAAGTTGCCCGGCAGCCCGGATCTCGTGTTTGCAGGCCGGCGCAAGGTCATATTCGTGAACGGATGCTTCTGGCACTTCCACGATTGCAAGGCCGGCCAGCACGCACCGACCGGCAACGCGGATTTCTGGGCAGCCAAGCGCAACCGGACCCGGGAGCGCGACGCCGGACAGCGCGAACTGCTGAGGGCCTCCGGATGGGAGGTTCTCACCGTGTGGGAGTGCGAACTGCGCGACCGTTCGGCTTTGGAGAATCAGCTCACGCAGTTCCTCGACGGCGGCCGAACAGGAAGTAGCTCAGCGGCCCAAAGAAATTGATGAAGCTTGCGGCCCGCCATACCGCTTTGTTTCCCCTGATCTGGGCCGCGGGGGTCTTGGAAATGCTGCGTTGTGCCGCGACGAGCAGCGCCAACTGTCCCGCACCCACCACGAGCACGCCCACGCGTTGCCCAGGGGTCATGTCCTTCCAGGACTTCTTCTTTTTCTTGCCGTGCATGATGCCTCCATCTAGGGAATGACTGCTTTCTCAGGCTAGTCCGACTCCGGCACTGACGGAACTGCCAAGGCTCCGGAAGCGTTACAGGCGCGCCTGGCGCACCACTTCTCCCCAGGACTGCTGGGCCAGGTCCGTGACGGCGGCAAGGATCTCCATCGGTGGCCGCGACAAGTCCAGCGGGTACTCCACAATGTCGATGTCCGTGTTGAGGATCCGCCGCAGCTTCATCTCTCCCTTGCCGGCGTAGACCAGCCACGCCGTGGGCACTTGCAAGGCAGTGCAGTAGGCCAGGAGTTGGTAATGGTCCGCGTTCAGCGATGCCCCTGAATCCGTGGCCGCGGCGTATTTGGAGTCGTACACCACCACGGGCCTGCCACCCAGGAAATGCACGGCGTCGGGGCGCACTGTCAGCCGGTCCGAATCCCGGACGGCTTCGTTGAGGGTGGCGCCGTATTGGAGCCGCATTTCACCGGGATGTGCCCGCATGGCCGCCCGCAAAGCCACACCCACGAATTCCTCAAACACAGTGGACATGTCCACTACAAACGACGCGGTCTGCTGCTTCCCTTCGCCCGCTTCGGCAGAGGCATTCCGCAGGATGAGCTCGGCCAAGCGGAGGACGGGATGGTAGCGGAGATTCATCCGATTTGCTTGCCACCGCGGGAGGGGCGCCCCCGACTGCAGCCGCGTGACGGCGTCGAGCTTTCCCTTGAGCTGCCGCAAGCGGCTCAGGACGTTCTGCCGCACGCCAGGAACCTTGCCCATCCGCTCGAGCGCAGCACGCACGATACGGTTCTCGGCAATGTCCTCGGTGAATTCGTCATAGGAGACTTCCAGAGGAACCAGCATCCCGGGGCGGCGCGAGATCTGGTCCGAGATCCGGATGCGGCCCTTGACCGTCCGGAGGGACTCGTCCACGGTGAGATAACCCTGCAGCGGACCCCTACTGAGGGCCCGCTCCGCCAACTGGGCGAGGGACTCGGCCAGGGCGCTCCACAGGTCCTTGTGCTCGACGGCGGCCACGGAATCCTCGCGGAAGCCCTGGTCCCCGGCGTAGCTGAGGAGGAACAGCAACCGGTTCAAGCCCAGGCGGTCCTTAGGCCGTACCTCGAACTGGACGGTCGGCGTCCGCACAGACCCGACCTTGCCCACAGGCTCGACGCGATAGAGGCCCATCCCCATGGGTGAGGCCTTCGCAAGCCCGCTCGAGTTGAGGAGGGCAGCGGCATCCGGATCAAGCTTTTCCACGATGCCACCGGAGAGCTCGTCCATGACGATGTGCCGCACAGCCGGAGCCTTCGTGGAAACGCGGGCCGCAGGCTTTCCGATACCCGGGGCGCGGGCCGGCCGCGGCGGCGCGGTCTTAGCGGACCGCAAGTCGACCCAACAACTGGTCAAGACCGAAGCGCTCCTCGAGCTGGGCCCGGTTCAACTGACCGTGGTAGTGCTCCTCCAGGAGTGGCATGAGTTCGTACTTCCAGATCCGGCGCAGCCCGGCGGGGTTCTGGGCCGCGTTCTTCATGAAGTAGGAGGGGCCGATCATCAGGTCCCGATCCCAGTCGTCGATGGAGTCATTCAGGGCGTCAAGCAGGTCCGCGTTGAGGGTGTCCAGGCCGCGGGCCGTGAGGAAGCGCCGGAGCGAACCGCGGATCGGTTCCACCTTCGGGTGCAGTTCCACGAACGCGAAGCGACGGCGGATGGCCGCATCCATCATGGCGATAGAGCGGTCCGCCGTGTTCATGGTGCCGATGATGTAAAGGTTGTCCGGCAAGCTGAACGGTTCGTTGGGGCTGTACTGGAGGTAGATGCGGTCGTCGCGGTATTCCAGCAGGAAGTACAACTCACCAAAAACTTTCGCCAGGTTGGCCCGGTTCATCTCGTCGATGATGAGGAAGTACGGCTTGTTGGAGTTCCCGGGCTTCGCGGCTTCTTCCGCGAGGCGCCGCAGCGGTCCGGCCACGAGCTTGAACGAAACCTGGCCGTCGTCGGTCTTGTCAGGCCGGTATCCCTCGAAGAAGTCCTCGTACGCGTACGACGGGTGGAACTGCACCAGCTTCACGCGCTCATCGGTGCTGTCGCCGGCGAGTTCGGCGGCCAAGTGCTTGGCGAGGTAGGTCTTTCCCGTTCCCGGAGGGCCGTAGAGCACCAGTTGGCGGTTCTCCTCCAGGAGCTCGGCAATCTCGGTGAGCGGCTCGAGCTCCATGTGGAGAGACGCCGCGAACTCTTCAGTGAGGGGCCGGAACCCTTCAATTACGGGCTCGACGACGGCGTCCGGGGCGGCGGTTTCCTCGCCGTCGGATTCGGCTTCGGCGGGCAGGAGGGACTGCAGCGACTGGATGACCTTGGTGACGTCCACGACGATCCCAGAAGTGGAGAGCTGGCGCTGGACGTGCCGCGGAGCCTCGGCAATCGGGTGGGTCTCATCGAACCAACGCACTTTGCGGCGGAGCCGGCGGTTGTCCTCGTTGTGTTCCGGTTCGCCCAGGACCACGCCGATCCTGATGGCTCCGGAATTCTGGAACAGTGCGAGGTCGCCGGGCTTCATCACGGTCAGGAACGCGAAAACAGCGGTCTTGGTGTCCTCCCGCTCCACATAGCCGAGGTGCTTGTAGTCCTCGTCGACGGCATGCTGGACCAGGCCTGCTGTCACGCCGGGGGTGAGTTCGCGGAGGTGTTCGACGTCGAGCGTTGCCTTTTCCTCGTCCCGCCACGCGGCGAGCAGCTCGGCGGAGTCCTGGTGAGTGCGCAGCAGCCAGGCACGGCGGCCGGGATCTCCCACTTTGCGCCACTGGCTGACGAGCTGGCGGTCGTACCAATCGATGCGCTGGCCGGCCTGTTCGTCAAGGTACAGCCGGATGCGGTGGACGTCCGCCGTGATGTCGGTTTCCGTTTCGCCGTGGGCGCCGCCAACGAGCGAAGCGAAAGCGTCCCGGATTTCGCGACGCTCAACGTCCGCGACAACGGGCTCGAAGTAGCTGGGCCACGCCAAGTATTCGATGCTGCGCCGGATGGCCGGCTGGTCCTCGGGGGTTGCCGCCGCGAGTTCGTGGAATTTCAGCGGATCCTTGAGGGCCTTGCTGATACTCGCGTTGGACTGGTCGTCAACGTGCGCCACGAAGCGGCACAGCCAGGTGAGGTGGTCCCAGATGGTCCAGTTGAATTCCGCTGTCCGGTCACGGATGACGCCGTGATCGGTCATCCCCTGGTACAGCTCCTTGGGGAGTTCGAGCTCCGGATCGAGCCAGGACGCGGCTTCGGCAACGCGGGCGCGCTTCACCTTGAGCGATTTGACCTCGTGTGCCAGAGGCAGGGACTGCAGGAAGAGGAGTTCGACGGCGAGCAACTTGGCCTCGCGCGAAGCCCCTTCCAGGTTTTGCCGCAGGTTGGTCATCATGGGCGCCTTGGCGTCTCCGACGCCGCGTTCCAAGCGCTCCAGGAGCTCGCCGGCGGCGTCCACCGTCCAGGTGCGGGTACTGGCGTCGAGCGCCGAAGCCTTGCCTTGCAGACCCGGGCCCAGCACGAACCACGCCGCATCTTCGATCTCCTTGGAGATACCGGGGGCACGGGTCAGTGGGGTTTTGGTGGAGGGAGTCACCATGCCAACTTACATGGTTTGTCTTGGTGCTGGCATCAGCAAAGCCGGCACCCCCGCCACATGCGTCCCGCCTCACGTGTTCTGCCACACGCGTCCCACATCTTGCCTCCTACCGCATGCGTACCCCACCGGTCCACCCCGGAAGTCAGTGCATCCCGAAGCGGTAGCTGGCAGGCACCGGCTCCCCGGGGCACACTTCCTGCCACAGGCCGGCGATCCCGTCTTCACCTTCCCGGATGTCCGGTATTTCGACGCCGTCCCGCAACATCCGTGCGGCCTCCTCGCCTTTGCCGACGCCAGCGAGGGCGAGCGCCGTCAGGAAGCGGACGCGTCCGACGTCGGACATTCCGGCAGGTGCCTCGCTCGCCAGGGCGAGCGCTTGGGCGGGATTTCCGTGCCGGATGCTGAGGGTCATGGCTTCGCTGAGCAGTGGGATGTTGGATGGCTCCAGCCGGCTCGCTGCGGCAAGTTCAGCCAAGCCATCGCCTGTTGCGCTGGTGGCAAGCAGTGAGAGGGCCCGGCCCCGGAGGGCGAGGACCCTGGAACGTGGCGAGAGGGCATCGGCAACCAGGGCGGCGTCGTATCCGGCGACCGCACCGGCGAGGTCCTGGCGGGCGTGCTTCATCGTGGCCAGGTGGAACTGCGCTTCCGCCCCGCCATCCTTTGCCAGAAGTTCTTCCCAATCGGCTCCAGCCACGAAACTCCCGGCGCCCAGGAAACTCGCTCCGTCCAGCAGGCTGTGCCAAGGGCCTGTTTCCTCGATCGCTTCAGGGGTTGCCTCATCAGCGAAGGGAGTGCCGATTTCGTCCAGCCACCCGCGGCCTGAGTGCCGCCGTCGGGCACTCTCCAAAGCACCCCAAGCGCTCCCGCGCACCAGCATCTCGCCCGGGGGCAGCGCATAGTTCCGCGCGGCTTCCGCGAGGGCGATTTCGAGCTCCGCGTCCGGGACAAGTTCTTCGAGCCGGGCACTGGCGTGGGTCACGGCAGCATCCCAATCCTCGCCGTGGGAGGTTGCGGGATCCAGCTTCGCATTGCCGTAGGCCTCCACCCAGCTCCACTCGGCGCCGGCAGGCATGGCCAGATGCTCGAACTGTGTTTGCGCCAGACCGGCCTGGATCTCCGCGTAAGGCCCGGCTCCGGGACTGAGCCATTCCTGCCAGCGCTTCCCGCCGTCGCCCTGGCCCCAGACGAACAGCTTCTTCCCGCGCAGGAGGCTTGTGGACAGCATGGCCAGGCCGTCGCCGTCGTGGTCTACAGCGGCGATCCAATGCCGGTGCCCAGGCTGGATGTCGAAGAAGAAATCCGCGGCGCGCGGGCTGTTGACCAGCCATGTGGCATCCGCGCCTTGGTGTTCCGTGGGCCGAACGCGGGCGATGTCGGTGGTGTAATCGCTGCCGAATGCCTCCGCGGCGGGCGCGATCACGCGCGTTTCAGCCGTCTCGGGAACCGCGGCATTGCTCCACCAGTACATGGGGACCTCGTGGTCATGGGGGTTCCTGATCCGGACCGCCGTGAGGAGCACCTCCGAGTCCTCCGGAAGCCACATGTCCACTTGGAAAACCACCTCGCGGAGGCGTTCGAACTCCCACAGCCGCAGCACGTCGTGGCCCTCGGGAGTCTCGACGATGGCAGTGTGCACCGGATCGCAGGTGGTGGGCGAGTGCCCGCGGGTGCCGATGTTCCATTCCAGACCTCCGGCGAACCACGCCTTGCGCAGCGCGATGTTGGCGAACTGCAGGGTCCCGTGGGTGTGGAGGAGTTGCTTTCCCGACGCCTTGTCGAAGAGCTCCCAGAGCCGGCCGCCCAAGGTGGGGAGGACTACGGCACGCAGTTTGCTGTTTTCAAGCACGACGGCGGGCACGTCGTGGGCGGTCCGTTCGCGGGAGTAACCGTCCTGCATCAAGTACGGGAACATGTTCGGCACTTGACCGTAGCGTGCCGCGGCCTGCAGTTCCTCCGGGACGCCGTCGCCGATTCTGTATGGCTGGTCCAGTTCAGCCATGACCACCGGCAGTGGGCTATTGGGGCCCAACTCCGCCATGTTCAGGGTGATAGTGGAGAAGCTCAGGTTTTGCATCTTTATGACTCCTGGAGGCTGTTTTCGATCGCAATGCTTCACCCATCTTTGACCCAAGTCAACGCCGTGTAAAGGGAGCCACCCAACTGGCTCGCACTTAATGTCGTTATGAACGCCCATAACGACGTTAACTGTCAGTTAGTTGGGATGTCACCCCGCGGCGGCGCGTGCGGCCCTCACCACGTCCCGGTTGGTGACCATGTACGCCGTCGGGTCTGAAGGATCCGGCGAATCGAAGGCGGCGGCCCGGTCCTTCCACGTGGAAACCGTGGTCTTGGCTGACAAATGGACCGCGCTCAGTCCTGCCGTGTGCAGGACAGCGATATCGTCCAGGGCGAGTCCGCCGCCCGCCATGACCTCAAGCCGCCCCGCTGCCCGGTGGACCATGCGCTCGAGGGTCGCGATCCCCTCCCCCACCGTGGCGGCGCCCCCGGAGCTGAGCACCCGCGTGAATCCAAGTTCCACGAGCTGCTCGACGGCGGCTGCGGGATCCGGGGTTTGATCGATAGCCCGGTGGAATGTCAGTTGGGCGTCGGGGTGGGTCTCCAAGGCCGTGTCTGCGAGCTTTCGAGTTGCCCGGACGTCGATATCACCGGCGGCCGTGAGGACTCCGATCACCACTCCATGAGCTCCTTGGGAGAGGAGGAACCGGATCTCGCGGTCCATCGTGTCCAAATCGGCGCCGGAGTAAAGGAAATCTCCCGGCCGGCTACGGATCAGCGGGTGGATCTCCAGCCGTCCGTCGGCTGCCTCCTGCGCGGCTTCCATCAGCCCTTGGCTCGGGGTCAGTCCCCCGAGCTCCAAGGCGCTGCAAAGTTCAATCCGGTCCGCGCCTTCTTCGGCGGCAACGGCAGCGCCCTGGGCACCGACGGCGACGATCTCGAGTTTCATGGGAAAACTCTACGGCCACCGGGGGTGCCGAGGGCGTGCTGCCATGCTTCGCTAGGCCCGATAGGGCGCCAGCTGCTGCTTCTGCTCGGGAGTGAGCCTGCGGACACGGCCCGTGGACTCGTCGACGAACGCCAGATGGGTGCTGGCGTTGACGCAGTCCTGGCCGGTCACGGGATCCTTGATGACGTAATGGAGGTCAAAGCTGGCACCCTTCACGGCGCCGACCCAGATCTCAA
Organism: Arthrobacter sp. 2RAF6; assembly: GCF_052115205.1. NCBI lineage: Bacteria > Bacillati > Actinomycetota > Actinomycetes > Micrococcales > Micrococcaceae > Arthrobacter > Arthrobacter sp. 2RAF6. Next base: position 58,685 of record NZ_JBFRGF010000010.1, read on the forward strand.
CCACTGCCGGAATGTTCCGATATTCCAAGGTCCGGACGTACCGGACCTTGTGCTCCACCACAAGGGTCATGACCCCGTCTTCAACAGAGTCGAAAACGGAGACCGGCGGTTCCACTCCGGGGAGTCCGGGACCGCGCGGCGGACCGAAGGCCGCGATGCGGGCCTCTTCGAGCATGCGCACGATCTGGACGTTGTTGATGTGCCCGTACGCGTCCATGTCTCCCCAACGCATCGGCACAAGCACCTTGATGCGCTGGCCAGGGGCGGTCTCCGGCGTTTCCGTAGCATTCGCCGCCGCTGCCACTATTCCGGTATCCGCGCTCAGCTGTGCACCGCCGTCGAGTCATCCACAACGGCTTCTTCGGCGTCCTCACCAGCAAACTGCGACATGTACAGGCGGTAGTACGCGCCCTGCAATGCAAGCAGTTGGTTGTGGTTGCCCTGCTCCACAATGCTGCCGTTTTCCATCACCAGGATGGTGTCGGCGTCGCGGATGGTGGACAAACGGTGGGCGATGACAAAGCTGGTGCGATCCGTGCGGAGGGCAGCCATGGCCTTCTGCAACAGCAGCTCGGTACGGGTGTCGACGGAGCTCGTAGCCTCGTCCAGGATCAACAGCGAGGGATCGGAAACGAAGGCCCGCGCAATGGTGATGAGCTGCTTCTCGCCAGCGCTGACGTTGTTGCCTTCCTCGTCGATGATGGTCTGGTAGCCATCCGGCAGGGCACGAACGAAGCGGTCCACGTAGGTCGCCTTGGCCGCCTCCATGATCTGTTCCTCGGTGGCGTCGAGGTTGCCGTACTTGATGTTGTCATAAATGGTCCCGCCGAACAGCCACGCGTCCTGGAGCACCATTCCCACCTTGGAGCGAAGCTCGGAACGGCTCAGCTCCTTGATGTCCACCCCGTCCAGGGTGATACGCCCCGAATTGAGCTCGTAGAACCGCATGACGAGGTTGACCAGGGTGGTCTTGCCCGCACCAGTGGGTCCGACAATCGCCACGGTGTGTCCGGGCTCCGCGCTGAGGGAAAGGTTCTCGATGAGCGGTTTGTCGGCAACGTAGCTGAAGGACACGTTCTCGAACTCGACGTGGCCGTCCGTGCGCGGGGGCAAATGACGGGCCGCGTTCTCCGGCATTTCCTCATCGGCATCCAGGAACTCGAAAACGCGCTCAGCGGAAGCCACACCGGACTGGAGCATGTTGGCCATGCCGGCGATCTGGCCGAGGGGCTGGGTGAATTCACGCGAGTACTGAATGAAGGCCGTGGCGTCGCCAAGGCTCATGGAACCCGAGGCCACACGCAAACCACCGACGACGGCGATCCCCACGTAGCTGAGGTACGAGACGAAGTTCATGGCCGGGAAAATGATGCCGGAAACAAACTGTGCCCCGAACGAGGCCTTGTACAGGGCTTCGTTGCGTTCGTCGAAACGCTCCAGCATGTCCGCGTCGCGCCCGAAGACCTTGACGAGCTCGTGGCCCGAGAACGATTCCTCGATCTGGCCGTTGAGCGAGCCGGTGTTCTTCCACTGGGCGGCGAAGAGCTTCTGGCTGCGCGAGCCGATCACGCCGGCAAGGACCCCGGAGAGTGGCAGGGCAACCAGCGCGATCAGGGCGAGCTGCCAGGAAACGATGAACATCATGATGGTGATGCCGAAGACCGTCAGCACCGAGCTGACCAGCTGAGCGAACGCCTGCTGCAGTCCTTGCTGGACGTTGTCGACGTCGTTGGTCACGCGGGAGAGGATGTCGCCGCGCTGGCGGGTGTCGAAGTAGTTCAGCGGCAAGCGGTTGAGCTTGGCCTGGACGTCGTTGCGGAGCCGGTTGATGACCTTCATGACGATCTTGTTCAGGATGTAGCCCTGGGCCCACAGGAAGATGTTGGCCACGAAGTACATCAAGAGCACGATCGAGATCAGGAACGTGAGCTTGGAGAAGTTGATCCCGTTGGTGAGCTCCATCTTGGAGACCATGTCCGCGAAGTTGTTCTGGCCCGCTTGGCGGAGTCCTTCGGCGAAGGCCGCTTGGCTCACTCCGGGAGGCAATTGCTTGCCCATGACGCCGCCGAAGATGACGTCCATGGCGCTGCCGAGGATCTTCGGGGCGATGACGTTCAGGACGACGGAGACCACCACGAGGCCGATAACGAAGACCACCCCGGCAGCCTCCGGCTTGAGCAGCCCGAGAAGCCGCTTGGCCGACGGTCCGAAAGCCTTGGCTTTCTTGGCCGGCAGGTTGCCGAACATGCCGCCGTCGGCTTCGCCCGGGGTGTATTCGGTTTCTTCGATGTCGTCATCTTCCACGGCTGTTACGGCACCGGCTGCGTCGTCACTCTTCGCTTCCGCAGCATCGCGGGCAGCCTTCGCTGCTTCGGCCTTCGCGGCCCAGCCGCGCTTTTGCTGATTCTGCTCGCTCATGCCACTTCCTCCGCGCTCAGCTGGGATTCAACGATCTCCTGGTACGTGGGTGACGTTTCCAAGAGTTCTTCATGGGTGCCGCGGTCAACGATTCTGCCGTTGTCCAGGACCAGGATCTGGTCCGCATCCGCAATGGTCGACACGCGTTGGGCCACGATGATGACCGTGGCATCCTGCGTCTTTTCCTTCAGCGCCCGGCGAAGGCGGGCGTCCGTGGCCACATCCAAGGCCGAGAAGGAGTCGTCAAAGAGGTAGACCTTGGGCTGCGTCACCAATGCCCGGGCGATGCAGAGGCGCTGCCTCTGGCCGCCGGAAACGTTGGTGCCGCCCTGTGCCACCCGACGGTTGAGGCCGGAGGACTTTTCCATCACGAAGTCCTTGGCCTGCGCTGTTTCCAGGGCATCCCAGAGTTCCTGGTCCGTGGCGTCGGTCTTGCCGAAGCGCAGGTTGTGCTCGATAGTTCCGGAGAACAAGTACGGCTTCTGCGGCACGGTGGCCACCCGACTGGTGATTTCATCGCGGTCCAGGCTGGTGACCGGGACGCCGTCGAGCAATACATCGCCGGACGCGACGTCGTATAGGCGCGGCAACAGCGACACCAAGGTGGTTTTTCCCGCGCCGGTGGAGCCGATAATGGCGAGGGTCTGGCCCGGCTCCGCGGTGAAGGAAATGTTGCTCAACACGGGAGCTTCAGCGCCGGGGTATTTGAAAGTGACGTCGCGGAATTCGACGCGGCCCTTCTTTTCGGCGGGCGCTACTGGCGCCTTCGGGTCGTGGATGGAGGGTTCGACGTCGAGGACCTCCCCGATGCGGTCCGCGCACACGGAGGCCCGCGGGATCATCATGGCCATGAAGGTACCCATCATGACGGCCATGAGGATCTGAAGGAGGTACTGCAGGAAGGCAGTCAGGGAACCCACCTGCATGTTGCCCGCATCAACCCTTTGGCCGCCGAACCACAGCACTGCCGCCGTGGAAAGGTGCAGGATCATTCCAATGGCCGGGAACATCAAGACAAAAAGGTTGCCGATCTTGACCGAAACCAGGGTGAGGTCCTTGTTGGCGTCGCCGAAGCGCTTGGCCTCGTACGGTTCACGAACGAACGCCCGGACCACGCGGATGCCGATGATCTGTTCGCGCAGGACGCCGTTGATGGCGTCGATCTTCTTCTGCATGGAGCGGAAGAGCGGCATGAGCCTGACCACGAGGTAACCAACCACGGCCACGAGGAAAGGCACCGAGACCCACACGAGCCACGAGAGGCTGAGGTCCTCGCGCAAGGCCATGATGATGCCGCCAACACACATGATGGGCGTGGAAACCATGAAGTTCAGGCCCATCAGCATGAGCATCTGGACTTGCTGGACGTCATTGGTGCCGCGGGTGATCAACGTGGGTGCGCCGAAGCTGTTGACGTCCTTGGCCGAGAAGCTGCTGACCTTGCGGAAGACGTCCCTGCGCAAGTCGCGGCCCATGGCCATGGCCACGCGGGATCCGAAATAGACCCCCGCGATGGCCGCGATGACCTGGCCGAGCGCGACCGCGAGCATCAGTGCTCCGGTCTGCCAGATGTAGTTGGTATCCCCCCGGGATACCCCTTCATCGATGATTTTTGCGTTGAGGCTTGGAAGGTAAAGGGTGGCAATGGTAGACGCCAACTGGAAGATGATGACGGCCAGTATCTGCGGCAAATACGGCTTGGAGTAGCGCCGTATCAGGGTGACAAGCATGCCCACGGATCCTTAATGAGAGTGCGCGAATGAGTTAATACATTGATAGCAGCAGGCGCTGACAGTATTAGTCCCTCAACTCTACGAAATCCGTTGCCTCAGCGAAATATCGATAGCCGAATATCATCCTTGCGGCGTAGCTGCGCCGCTTAGCCCGCGTGCCGCCCGGTTTCCCCTGCCCTCGAGGTGTCGCCGGCGAGGAGCAGCAAGGCAGCCCTTTCCTGGCGGCGGCGTTCACGCTTGAGTTCCTTGCGCAGCGCGGCCAACTCCTCAGCGACCCGCGATTGTTCGACGGCGGTGGCTTGCTGTTCGTGGACGCGCACCTGGAGCTCGCGCTGGGCCCTGCTCAGCTGAAGCTGTTGCTCGGCCAGCAGCCGTTGGGTGCGGGCCAGCTGGTCCTGGACCTCGCGCAGGCCAGCGGCAGGGTCCGGCCGTTCCTGGGTCAGGATCCGGGCAAACTCAAGGTCCAGCTCATCGTGCTCTTTCTCGGCCGCCGCACGGGAGCGGCTGGCACCCAAGGGGGTGCCGCCGTCGTCGGCTGCTTGGGCAAGCCCTGCTTCGGGAAGCTCTGCGGATTCGATAACCGGCAGCGCGGAGGTGTCCAGTGTCATGCCGGCCTCGCCCGAAGCGTTCGCCAACAGTTCCTTCTCCGGCGAAGCGTCCACGGTCTTCCGCAGCGGAACTTCCTTGATGAACAGCACCGCGATGAACGCGACCAGGGCAATGACAGCGGAGATCAGGAAGATCTGGGCGGTCGCATCGCCATAGGCGGCACGCATGATGTCGCGGATCGGGGCGGGCAAGTCCGTCAGGTCCATGCTCGCATCGCTCGAGCCGCCGCTGACCGGGATGTGGGCCGCCGCGAGGCCCTGGGTCGCAAGGTCCTTGACGTGCGTTGCCATGATGGCGCCAAGCACCGAAACACCGATCGCACCGCCCACGGAGCGGAAGAATGCGACAGACGCGCTGGCCGTGCCGATGTCCTGGGCGCGGACCGTGTTCTGGACCGCGAGGACCAGGTTCTGCATCAACAGACCAAGGCCCAGGCCGAAGATGGCGGTGTAGCAGCAGGTAATCCACAGCTCAGTGGTGTGGTCGATAGTGCCGGTGAAGGCAAGGCCGCCGGCCAGCAGCACAGTACCCGCCAGGAGGAAGCGCTTCCACTTGCCGAATCGGCTGATGAGCTGGCCGGAAGCCACCGAGCCCAAGAGGTTGCCGGCAATCATGGGCAGCGTGAGAAGGCCTGCCTCCGTGGGCGTGGCGCCGCGGGCTACCTGGAAATACTGGCCCAGGAAGGTCGAGGAGCTGAACATCGCGATACCGACGGCCACGGAGGCCAGGATCGCCAAAGCGGTGGTGCGCTGGGAGATGATCTTCAGCGGGATGATGGGCTGGGCCACTTTGGATTCGACCAGTACCAGCAGGGCCAGCAGAAGCACGCCGCCGCCTACCATGAGGGCGGACTGCCAGGAGATCCAGTCGTAGTAGTCGGGGTTGCCGGCGAAGGAAACCCAGATCAGGAGCAGGCTCACGCCCGAGGTCAGCAGGATGGAGCCGAGCCAGTCGATCTTGGCCGGGCGCTTGATGTGCTGGATCTTGAGGGTGACCTGGAGCAGGATGAGTGCGACGACGGCGAGCGGCACGCAGACAAAGAACGTCCAGCGCCAGCCGAGCAGGCTGTCAACGATGAAGCCGCCGAGGAGCGGGCCGCCTGCGGTACCCGCGGCCATGACGGCTCCCATGTAGCCCGAGTACTTGCCGCGGTCCCGCGGCGGAATCATGGTGCCGATGATGGCCTGGGCCAAGGCCGTGAGGCCGCCCATCGCGATGCCCTGGATGACGCGGGCGGTCAGCAGGAAGGGAATGCTCTGGGAGAAGCCTGCCATGACCGAGCCGGCCACGAAGATCACGATGCTCAGCTGGACCAGGAGCTTCTTGTCGAAGAGGTCGGCGAGCTTGCCCCAAATGGGCGTGGTGGCGGCGTTGGCCAGCAGCGCCGCCGTGATGACCCACGCGAAGTCCGTTTGCGTGCCGTGGAGATCGGACATGATGGTCGGCAGGGCGTTGGCCACAATGGTGCTGCTCAGGATAGCGGTGAAGAATGCCGCGAGGAGGCCGGTCAACGCCTCCATGATCTGGCGGTGCGTCATGGGCGCGGATGACGCCGGCACCGCCGTCGAACGTTCTTGTATTCGGGTTGCCATTGCTGCTGCTCCTAAGCTGTGTGGTTCGAGTGGTGGGAGCCGGCCGCCGTCGCCCGGACTGAGTGGTTCAGTGATGTGGTCAATTTCTCCAGGACCTGCCCCGCCTCCAGGGCGTCTTCCTCGCTCCACTCCGCGAGGTAGGCGCGTAAATTGAGGCTGCGCTGTTCTTCGAAGTCCCGGACCTTTTCAATGCCGGTTTCGGACAGGGCCACCAGCTGGGCCCGACCATCCGCGGGATCCGGTCGCCGGACCACCAATCCGAGTTCCTCCAGTTCGGCGATGTGCCTGCTGAGGACCGGGGGGCTGACGCCGAGGCGGGAGGCGAGCTTCGTAGCCCGGGACTCCCCCTCGCCGATGAAGCGCATAACGCCTTGCAGGGCGAACCCGACGTCGGCATCCTTCGCGATGTTCGCGGTCACGATGCAGCGCAGGACCCGCTGGAGATCGAAGATCTGATGGACGAGTTCGGTTGCTGTGCTGGATGCGACAGCCATGGAAGACACCTCACTTTTGTTTGCCTAAAGCAACTATACGCCAAAATGATTGCTTTGGGAAACTAATGATGTGTGAGGTGCGTTAAACACCAAGCGCGAGCTGGCAGCTAATGCCCTTATCTTTCGAAAAAGGGGTCATTATCTGCCAGCTCGCGCTGGGGTGTGAAGCGTCCGGGGTGTCAGTCGCCCAAGTGCGTGGGGCCGAACATCTTCAGGAGGGTTTCAACCACGACGACGTTGGGGCCGTCCGCGGCGAAGCTTTCCTTGAGTGCATCACCGACGTCGCCCGGGGCCACTCTGCGGGCCGGGACGCCGAAGGCCTCGGCGAGCTTGACAAAGTCCGGGCGGGCGAGCTCGGTGGCCGTGGCCTTGCCGAAGGCACCCACCATGTATTCGCGCAGGATGCCGTAGCCGCCGTCGTCCACGATCAGCCACGTGACGGGGACGTTGTGCTGCTTGGCGGTGGCCAGCTCGGAGATCGAGTACATGGAGGAGCCATCGCCCGAAACTGCCAGCACGCGGCCCGGTTTGCCCACGGTTTCCAGCCCCACGGCACCGCCGATGGCCGCCGGGAAGCCGTAACCGAGGCCGCCGGCACCCTGGGCCGAGTGGAACTGGCCTTCCCGGGCGTCCCAACAGCTCCAGCCCCAGTACGCGGAGATCGTCATGTCCCAGAAGGTCTGCATGTCCGCCGGAACGGCTTCGCGGATGTCGGCCATGAACTTCAGTTCCTTGCCGAGGTCCTGCGCTTCAAGGCGAGCCTTGACCTTGGCCAGGGACTCCTTGACGAGGTCCTCGGGAGTGGTGCCGTGCCAGTCCGGTGCCGCTCCGCCAGCGTCACCCACTGCAGACAGTGCCTCATCCAAGGCGGAATCGAGGGCGGCAAGGGCCTGTCCGGCGTCGGCGCGGATGCCCAGGCCGGGCCGGTTGGACTCGAGGACCCGGGGTTCGGCGTCGATCTGGATGATGCGACCGCGCGGCTCGAAAGTGAAGTAGTTGGACGTCACCTCGCCCAGGGAGGAACCGATGACGATCAGCACGTCGGCATCCTCAAGGACATCGGTCATGTGGCGATCTTCGATCCAGGACTGCAGGGACAGCTCGTGGGTCCAGGGGAACGCCCCGTTGCCACCAGGCGTGCAGATCACCGGGGCGCGGAGCTTCTCGGCGATCGACAAAAGCGATTTCTCGGCCCGGCCGCGGCGCGTGCCGCCGCCTGCGATGATCGCCGGACGCTCCGCCGTCGAGAGCCATTTGACGGCTTCGCGGATCAGCTCCACGCGCGGCGGGTTGTCGGCCACCTCGGCGAGGGCGTCCTCCACCGGCGGGACCATGATGGGGTCCAGGAGCACGTTCTGCGGAATTTCGATCCACACCGGACCCTGGGGTGAGGAAATTGCCTCGGTCCAGGCATCCTGGATGGCCGAGGGAATCCCGGACGCGTGCTGGATGAGGCGCTGGCTCTTCGTGACGTTCGCAGCCGAGGCCTTCTGGTCATCGAGCTGGTGCAGCATGCCCTTCCGGCGCGCCCCCAAACCCTCCAAGGGGATCTGGCTCGCCACGACCACCATTGGCACGCCCGTTGCATACGCTTCCTGCAGGCCGGCCAGGGACGTCAAAGCGCCCGGACCGGTGGACAGGAACAGGACCCCGACCTCGCCCGTGGCACGGGAATACCCGTCCGCGGCGAAAGCCGAGTTGTTCTCCACGCGGGAGGACACGAAGTGCAGATTGCCGCGGCCCATGGCGTCGAACAGGCCCAGGGCATGCTGGCCCGGGATCCCGAAGACCGTCTTCGCGCCAAGCGCCTCAAGGGTCTCGACGACGAGGTCCCCGCCGTTGCGCTGATCCGTCACTTCGTGACCACCGCGGCGAAACCGGCCGGGCGCCGGGATTCCTGGCCAAGGGCCTGCGCAGCGTAGCCGTTCGGGGCGCCATGGCGGTTGCCTTCGACGGCGTTGTCCGCCATGAGGGTGACGAGCTCGTAGGCAACGTGGCTTGCAGCGACGCCCGTGATCTCAGCGTGGTCATACGCCGGGGCGACCTCGACAATGTCTGCGCCCAGGAGGTTCATGCCTCGGAAACCGCGGATGATTTCGAGGAGCTCGCGGCTGGTGATGCCGCCGGCTTCAGGCGTGCCGGTACCCGGAGCGTGGGCCGGATCGAGGACGTCGATGTCCACGGAAATGTACAGCGGGCGGTTGCCGATGCGGTCCCGGATCTTGGCCACGGTTTCCAGGACGCCCTGGTAGTAGACGTCGGCCGAGGTGACGATGCCGAAACCGAAGCGGTGGTCGTCGTCGAGGTCCTTCTTGCCGTAAAGAGGGCCGCGGGTACCGACGTGGCTGATGGCCTCGGTGTCCAGGATGCCTTCTTCGACGGCGCGGCGGAAAGGGGTGCCGTGCGTGTATTCGGCGCCGAAGTAGGTGTCCCAGGTGTCCAAGTGGGCGTCGAAGTGCAGCATGGCAACCGGCTCGCCTGCGCGTTCTGCGGCGGCGCGGAGCAGCGGCAGCGCGATGGTGTGGTCGCCACCAAGCGTCACGAGCTTGCTTCCGTTGGCCGTCAGATCCAGCGCGTTCTGCTGGATGGTCTCGATCGCCTCGTTGATGTTGAACGGGTTCACGGCCATGTCGCCGGCATCGGCAACCTGGATGTTCTCAAAGGGGCTGACGTCCCAGGCCGGGTTGTACGGGCGCAGCAAACGGCTGGCTTCACGCACGTGGTTGGCACCGAAACGGGCGCCGGGGCGGTAGGAAACTCCGGAGTCGAAGGGGACACCGACCACCGTGACATCGGCCTTGGACACCTGGTCCAGGCGGGGCAAGCGGGCATACGTGGCAGCACCGGCATAGCGCGGGATTCGGGCCGAATCAATAGGACCAAGGTTGCCGTTGGCCTCAATACGAAGCTCTTCCAAAATGCGCCACTCCTTCAGTGAGTAGGTGGGATCGGACAGTGAATGTGACACCAATCATACACTCAAAGTTGCCTTATATGCATCACTTGTTTACGCCAACAAAAAGCGTGAGAGTCCGCCAAAACAAGACCGGGCCGGGCTCCCCAGCGCCCGGCCCAGCTTGTCACTTCATGTCCCCTCCCGGGCTAGTTGCTCCCGAAGGGCGTCACCTGGAAGTCTCCAAATGACACTTGATGGCCTTCCGCATCCAACACAACGAGGCTGTCCATTCCGTTTTTCACGTCGCTGGGCAGCAGGAAGGAAAGCGTGTTTTGCTGGGTCGGGAAGAACCAACCCAGACGGTAGCTGCGCTTGTTCAGGTAGACGTAGTACCACTGGCCGTACTCCACGTTGTGGACGGTCACGGTCTGTCCGGTGCGGTATTTATCCGTCCCGAGCCCCAAGTCCAGCGGCGGATTCGTGCCGATCAGCTCCTGGGAAGCCAAGGCGGGATCCCAGCTTGGCTTTGCAGGCTTGACCTTCAGCGCAACCGCCTGCCTGGCCAACTGAAGGGACGCAATCTTTGCGCCGTTGTTCGCGGTGACTGGGATGGTCGTCGCCGGGAGCTGCTTGGCCGCGATGTCCCCGTCGCTCAGCGTGTACGTGGCCGTGAGGTCGACCGACTCGCCCACGGCCAGGGTCGGCTTGGACAATCCAATGGCCGCAGCCGAAAGATCGGTCAACGCCACATTCCCGGTGTTGGTCACCGTGTAGGCGAAGGTCACCGTATCGCCGGGTCCGGCAAACGCATCCCCGTCAACGTCATTGAAGCTCGACACCACCGATCCTTCCACCTGGGGATTGCGGACCAGCAGGTCCACCTCGTCACCCGTAACGGTGTAGTTCTGGGTGGCAGCCCCGCTACCGGTTACCTGCCAGACGGTGCGGGGGACGAAAAATCCCTGCGCCGCTTCGTCCGCCGTCACCGTGTGCTGCGGCGTGCCGCAGAGGTAATTGCCCCACACGCCAAGGGCGCTGAACCGGCAGTTGCCCGAGCCCGGCGGCAGGAACGGCTGGAAGTTGCCGGACTGCGGGACAACGGATTCCGTGATGTTGCCCGTGCTGTACACCCGGAACTTGTAGGGCACCGTGCTGGCAGCGGAGTACGGCTTGGTTGCCAGGTCCCTTCCGGCGTCATTGCGGGCACCGAAAATGTAGGCGCCCACCACGTTGCTGGCAGAACCACCCGCAACCGTCACCGACACGGGTGCGGTAATCGATGACGCACCGACGTTCAACCTTGCGGTCAGGGGTACCACACCTGCTTTGGCGTACGACGGCGCCGTGACGGTCAACTGGACAGTCGCCGAGGCGCCCGGATCCAGGGAGGCGAGCTGCGCCGTCGTCGACGTCCAATCCTGCAAGGCGTCGAGGCCCACGGTCGAAGCGGGAAGCGGCGAACTGTCGTTGTTGGTGACGGTCACGCTGAGCTGCGCGCTGCCTCCGTTCGTGACGGTTGCAGCGCCGGGGACAACGACGGCGGCAACCGGGCTAAGCCAGGCCGTGTCGAATTTCCCGAAGGTGATGGTGTTGTTGTCGCCTTCGTAAAGCACGCCGAAAGTACCGTCCGACAGGGCGCTCAAGGTGGAGTAGGACATGCTTCCGGGCTTGAAAACGCGCGAGGAGCCCCACGTCTTGCCGTCGTCGGCAGAGTAGCGGATGGTGCCGTCCACCCGCGCGCCGCCGGCGGTTGGGGTGGGCGAGTTGGAGAACAGCAGCTTCTTGGCATCCGCCGATCCCGCAGCCGCTTCCGGATACATCCTCGCGATGGAACCGTTGTTCCGCGGATCCGGGAGCTGCGTGTCGGCAACCGGCGTGCTGTATGTGACGCCGCCGTCGGAAGAGTACGCCACTTTGCGGTAGTGCGGATTGGCGCTGGTGCTATCCCGTGAGTTCAACATGACTCGGCCGTCGGAGAGTTCCACCGTCTTGTTCTCATCCATGCCTGTTCCGGTCGGCGTACCCATGCTCCACGTCTTGCCGTGGTCATCGGAGTAGACGCTGTAGGCCTGGATCTGGCGGCTCCCGTCGGGCTGGACAATGGTTCCGGCAAACTGCTGGATGAGCCTGCCCGCCTGCGCTCCATACTTGAGCTGAATGCCCTCGCCGGACGAAGCGAACATGCTGACCACGCCGCCAACATTGGGGACGCCGTTGATGGTGCTGCCATTTGGCTTGACGGTACTGGTGACCAGCGGACCCGCAAACCCGGCGTACGCGGAACCCGCCGGATAGCTGGACGGAACGGGCAGGGTCGGCTGATTGGCCGGATCCGTGGACCATGTGAGTCCGCGGTCGGTGGAGACGGACACTTGCGAACTGATCACATTGGCGTCGGCATCGTCATTGCCGAGCACGCTGCCCGCGAATCCTTGGTTCTTGGAGTAGACGTGGAAGTTGAACACCGTCCCGGTGACTTTGTCGACGACGTAGCTCGGGTCGCTGAACCCGTATTTCTGTACGCCCGCTGAGCCCATTTGTCCCCGAGCGATGAAGGTGGGACTGCCCCACGTCTTTCCGCCGTCGGTGCTTCGTCGCTGGACGATGGAGTTGGCAGAGGGAGAATCGCCCCCATCGGGACGGCCATCGTAGGAAGCCAGGAGGACTCCTTCGCCCAAATCCGCGAGCGCGACGATCCTGTAGTACTTGCCCAGGACCGGGTCGATGGCGTTGTCACCGTTGGACGCGAGGACCTGCTCGGCATAGTTTCCTGGCGGGCTGGAGGGAACGTTGGGACTCGGGAACGGATCCAACGCGGCATAGGCGGGCAAAACGGTTGACGTCACGAGAACTGCGGCGGCTGCCATGGAGACGGCCAGCCTTCCCTGACTCCATCGTGGCCGCCTCCTGACCCTGTCACTGAGTAGCGGGTTATTCATGCGTAGCCCTTTCGTATTTTGGTCACATCCAACATAGGACGTTCTATATACTACGTGATGCCGCTCACATGCCAAATGCCTTGAATGCGTCTTGTCAGAAGTGACCCCCCTCACAAGGGGCGTAAAGATTCCATAAAGACGGCCATCCCCTCCCCGGCCCACCCGTACGCTCCATCTGGAGCAGCTTCCAGGCTGCGCGAAAGGACAATGTGACAACGCTGACCAGGCCGCCGGCCGAACCTTCCGACCGGCGCAAACCCGCGGGCGAAATCAAACAGGGGCAATTCAAACGCTGGTTGCTCGACGGAATGCCTGAGACGTCGGGAAAGCGCCAAGGTCCACACGGCAAACCGGACGGGGACCACACACCCCAGGCCTGGTGGAAAGTCATGTGCCTTACGGGCGTCGACTACTTCTCCACCCTCGGCTATCAGCCCGCCATTGCGGCGCTCGCGGCCGGTATCGTTTCGCCGCTGGCCACGATCGTCCTGGTCGCCGTCACCTTGCTCGGTGCCCTGCCGGTCTACCGCCGGGTCGCCGCCGAAAGCGCGCGCGGCGAAGGCTCCATCGCGATGCTCGAGCGGCTCCTCCCCCGCTGGGGCGGGAAACTCTTCGTGCTCGCCTTGCTGGGATTCGCCGCCACGGACTTCATGATCACCATGACCCTCTCCGCCGCCGACGCGAGCGCCCACGCCATCGAAAACCCCTTTGCCCCGGAATGGCTCCACGGCCAGGAAATCACCATCACCCTGGCGCTTATCGCCGGGCTTGGCGTGGTATTCCTCAGGGGATTCAAGGAGGCCATCAACGTCGCCGTCGTGCTGGTGGGCGTCTATCTGGTGCTGAACGCCGTCGTCGTCGCGGTCGGCCTGGCGCACGTGGTGACCGAAGCACATGTGGTGACCGACTGGTGGGCCGCACTGAACCAGCAGCACGGAAACCCGTTGATCATGGTGGGCATCGCCTTCCTGGTCTTCCCGAAACTTGCCCTGGGCCTCTCAGGATTCGAGACCGGCGTCGCGGTCATGCCACAGATCAAGGGCAGCCCCAGCGACACGGAAGAAAATCCCGCGGGACGCATCCGCGGCACCCACAAACTGCTCACGACGGCGGCACTCATCATGAGTGCCTTCCTGGTGGCCTCGAGCTTCATCACGACATTCCTCATTCCGGCCGCTGAATTCCAGCCGGGAGGGAAAGCAGACGGACGAGCCCTCGCATTCCTTGCGCACCAATTCCTGGGCGACGGCTTCGGCACGGTCTATGACATCAGCACCATCGCCATCCTGTGGTTCGCCGGCGCCTCCGCCATGGCGGGCTTGCTGAACCTCGTGCCGCGCTATTTGCCGCGCTTCGGCATGGCCCCGGCGTGGACTAAAGCCGTCCGCCCACTGGTCCTGGTCTTCACCGCCGTTGGCTTCATCATCACGTTGGTCTTCGAGGCGAACGTGGAAGCCCAAGGCGGCGCATACGCCACCGGCGTCTTGGTCCTCATGACCTCGGCGTCGATCGCCGTGACCCTGTCCGCACGCCGGAAGAAGCAGAAGGGCAAGACCGTCGCTTTCGGTGGGGTGGCGGTCGTCTTCGCCTACACCACTGTGGCCAACGTGGTGGAACGCCCGGACGGCATCAGGATCGCGGCCCTTTTCATCCTGGGCATTGTCCTGGTGAGCTTCGCGTCGCGCGTACGCCGCTCCTTCGAACTGCGGGCTACGCACATCAAAATGGACCAGATGGCACTTGAGTTCACGGCCTCGAACGAGGAAGGCCCCATCCGGATCATCGCGCACGAGCCCAAACGGCTGAGTGCCGACCGGTACCAGTTGAAGCTGCAGCATGCCCAGCAAGCCAACCACTTGCCGGTAGAAAGCGACGCGATCTTCATCGAGATCATCGTGGATGACAGCTCCGATTTCGAGCAGGAACTCCTTGTGGAAGGCAAGGTCCGGCACGGCTTCAAGATCCTGGAGATCCACAGCAACAACGTGCCCAACACGCTCGCCGCGGTGCTCCTCCACATCCGCGACGTCACGGGGCTCATGCCGCATATCTATTTCCGCTGGACCGAGGGCAACCCCATCGCCAACTTGAGCAAGTTCCTCTTCTTCGGCGAGGGCGAGATCGCACCGGTAACGCGCGAAGTCCTCCGTGAAGCCGAACCGGACATCACGCGCAGGCCGTGGGTGCACGTGGGCTGAACATGGCAGTGTTGGTGCCGCTCCCCGCGGAGCGGCACCAACACAGTCTTTTCTAACTAATCGCGGAGGCCCCGCGCTCCCCTGTCCGGACGCGTACCGCCTGGGAAACTTCGATGGTCCAGATCTTGCCGTCCCCGAATTGGCCGGTACTGGCGCCGGAGATGATGGCGTCCACTATTCCGTCCACCAGCTCGTCCGTGGCCAGGACCTCCACCCGGATTTTGGGAAGCAGATCGGAGTTGTACTCCGCACCCCGGTACACCTCGACGTGGCCCCGTTGTTGGCCATACCCGTTCGCCTGGCTCACGGTCATCCCGTTGACTCCAAAACGTTCCAGGGCTTCCCGGACCTCGTCGATCCGCTCCGGCCTTACGATGGCCGTGACCAGTTTCACGTCGACGCCTTGCTGCGCATCCGATCTGTTTTCCCGTTAGAGCTAGCTTCTGGTTCACCGCTGGAACCCGACGGAGTCTTGCCGTTCTGTGGTTCTCCAGGATTGAAGGACCCGCCAACCATGGCCAGCTCGTAGGCGGTTTCCGCGTGCTCAGTGATGTCGATGCCCGCCAGTTCTTCGTGCTCCTTGACGCGCATACCCACTGTCTTGTGGATGGCCAGCCCGATGAGCGTGGTCATGATCGCCGTCCACGCGGTGACCACCAGGGCCGTCAATATTTGGGGCCAGAATTGGCTCAGGCCGCCGCCGTAGAAAAGTCCGCCTTCGGTCTTTGCCGAGGGTACGGCGAAGAATCCGAGGGACAGGGTTCCCCACAGGCCGCCGACAAAGTGGACGGCAACAACGTCCAAGGAGTCGTCCAGGCCGATCTTGAATTTCAGCCCGATGGCCAGTGCGCAGACGGCACCCGCGAGGACACCGATGACGATCGCGCCAATCGGATCCACGAATCCACACGCCGGGGTGACTGCCACCAAGCCCGCGACGGCGCCGGATGCGGCACCAAGGGACGTCGCGTGGCCGTCGCGGAGCCTTTCGACAAGCAGCCAGCCGAGGAGCGCTGCGCTCGTGGCCAGGAGGGTATTTGTCCAGGCAAGTGCGGCGATTCCATCAGCGGCCAGTTCCGAACCGGCGTTGAAGCCGAACCACCCGAACCACAGCAGGCCCGCCCCGAGCATCACGAAGGGGAGGTTGTGCGGCCGGATGTTGGGGTCTTTCATGAATCCGAGCCGTTTGCCGAGCACTACGGCGAGCATCAGCCCGGCCATGCCCGCGTTCATGTGGACGACGGTGCCACCGGCGAAGTCGAGGGCTGAGATCTTGCTGCCGATGATCCCGGTGGATCCGAAGAGGCCGCCACCCCAGACCCAGTGGGCAATGGGCGCGTAGACGATGGTGACCCAAAGGCCGGCAAACAGCAGCCATGGACCAAACCTGACACGTTCGGCTACCGCGCCACTGATCAGTGCGACCGTGATGATGGCGAAAGTGGCTTGGAATCCTATGAAGACCATGTCCGGCAACCCCGGGGCTTTCCCGCCGATGACGCTGGCCAGTCCGCTGAGTCCGAAGTTCGCGAAGGGGTCTCCGATGAAGCCGCCCAGGGTATCCGGGCCGAACGCGAGTCCGTAGCCCCACAGGGCCCAGACCACCGCGACCACGCCCATGGCGCCAAAGCTCATCATCATGATGTTGAGGACGGATTTCATCCTGACAAGGCCGCCGTAGAAGAACGCCAAACCTGGCGTCATAAGAAGGACGAGGGCGGAAGCTGCAAGCATCCAGGCTGTCGCGCCGGGATCAAGGGTCTGTGGGTTCACATCGAGCCCTACGCTGAAGAATACTGGGTTCATTTCGGGAGCCTTCCTGCATAAATGGCGCTCCATGGCGCCCGCACGGCGAGACCATTTTTAAAACGAACAGGTCCTGGTACCGCACGCGATACCGACCTTGACGAGTTGCCTTGACTCGAAGGTACAGCCGCGCTGTTTCAGCATTCGGCACGGATCATTTCAGGCACGTAACACCGCAGGCCCCAGCGTTAAATCCAGAAGTCAGTCATGTTTCAGGCGTGTTACGCCGCGTTTCGACCTTGCACGCCGGGCGTGCAGCGCACCAGCGTCAGCGGCTGGCTGCCGGCACCAGGATCCAGAGCACCTCAACGGGCTCGTCCGTCGGGTTGACCCAGGTGTGGGGTTCGCGTCCCGGGAAGGACAGCGTGTCTCCCTCTTCGAGCTCGTACTCCTCGTTGGTAAGGATCAATTTGATGCGGCCCTTGACGACGTGCAGGACATCGACGTCGCAATCGACGGCGTAAAGCTCGGCTTCTCCCCGGCCGCGGGGCTCGATGGAGGCCTGCAGGATCTGTAGCCGCCGTTCCGATCGGGCGGTCAGGAGCCGCTCAACGATTCCCTGGCCGCCGAGCGAAATCCGCGGCCCATCGTCGCGCCGGGTCAGATGGGTCTCCGGTGCGGCGAAAAGGTCCCCGATGGACACCGAAAGAACTTGGCAAAGCGTCACAAGGGAAGCGACCGACGGCGATGTCAGATCACGCTCCACACGGCTCAGGAACCCTTTGGTCAGGCCGGTGGCGTCGGCAACCTGCTCGATGGTGAGGCGCTGCGATTGGCGGGCGGCACGGATTCTGGAACCGATGGCAACGGGGACGTTGCTCGGTTCAACGGGGAGAGCCTTCATTCACGAACCTTTCAGGCCGTTTATGCGGCCCTGTCATTGCAGCAATAGTAGCCGGATCGCCCGCGTGGCAGCGCCTTTGGCTAGCTGGAGGGCCGCCGATGAGTCCGCTCCGCAAGACAGCGTCTTGACTGTTACTCGCATCACTACGTATCCTCATAGGCAACAAGTGTTGTTTGTGAGGCATACATCACAGACTACTCTCCCCAATCACCAGCGCAGAGACCTTCCGCAACCCCGCACGAAACCCAGCGGACCGGCGTCGGAATCCCCCAGAGCTCTGCGCATCACTTTCAGGAGCCAACCGTGGACTCTTCGTTCATCAATATTGCGATCGTGGTGGTGTATTTGCTCGCCATGCTGGCCTTCGGCTGGTGGGGCAAGTCGCGCACCAAGAACAACAGCGACTTCCTGGTGGCAGGGCGCCGCCTTGGTCCGATGCTCTACACCGGCACCATGGCCGCCGTCGTCCTCGGCGGTGCATCGACGGTTGGCGGCGTCGGCCTCGGCTACAAGTTCGGCATCTCCGGAATGTGGCTGGTAGTCGCGATCGGTTCGGGCGTCCTCCTCCTGAGCCTGCTTTTCGCCGGCACCATCCAGAGACTGAAGATCTACACGGTCTCCCAGATGCTGAGCCTGCGTTACGGCCAGCGCGCCACGCAGACCTCCGGCATCGTCATGCTCGCCTATACCCTCATGCTGTGTGCCACGTCCACCGGCGCCTACGCCACCATCTTCGTTGTCCTCTTCGGCTGGGAGCGCTGGCTCGCCATCGCCGTCGGCGGCGCCATCGTCCTGGTCTACTCCACGATCGGCGGCATGTGGTCCATCACCCTCGCCGACCAGGTGCAGTTCATCATCAAGACAGTGGGCATCTTCTTCCTCATGCTCCCGTTCGTCCTCAACGCCGCCGGCGGCTTCGACGGCATCCGTGCCCGCGTTGACGCCAGCTTCTTCCAGTTGGACGGCATCGGAGCGCAGACCATCATCACGTACTTCGTGGTCTACACCCTGGGCCTGCTGATCGGCCAGGACATTTGGCAGCGCGTCTTTACCGCCAAGACCCCCAAGGTGGCCCGTTGGGGCGGCGCCACTGCCGGCATCTACTGCGTCCTGTACGGCGTCGCCGGGGCTTTGATCGGCCTGGCCGCCCGCGTTGCCCTGCCCAACATCGACGTGAAGGCCCTTGGCAAGGACGTTGTCTACGCCGAGGTTGCCACCCACATCCTGCCGATCGGGATCGGCGGCCTTGTCATGGCCGCAGCAGTCGCGGCCATGATGTCCACCGCTTCCGGAGCCCTCATCGCCGCAGCCACCGTTGCCCGCGCCGACGTGGTCCCGTTCGTGGCCAGCTGGTTCGGCAAGACGATCAACACCGACGACACCGAAAACCCGGAGCACGACGTCAAGGCCAACCGCTACTGGGTCCTAGGACTGGGCATCGTGGCCGTGCTGATCTCCATGGCGGCGCAAGACGTCGTGGTGGCCCTGACCATCGCCTACGACATCCTGGTGGGTGGCCTGCTGGTTGCCATCCTGGGCGGCTTGGTCTGGAAGCGCGGCACCGGTATTGCCGCAGCCTGGTCGATGGCCGTCGGGTCCATACTGACCCTGGCTTTGTTGATCGCTTACGCCACGGGAATCATCCCCAGCGAAGACGGCGTCTACGCCAACGATCCCATCTACTGGGGCCTCGGAGCCTCGCTGCTGGTGTATGTTGTAGTCTCCCTGCTGACGCCGCCCACCTCGCCCGAGGTCCGGGAAGCCTGGGACCGTCGCGTTGCCGGAGCGGTCACCGAGGAACTCCCCTTGGAGGTCCACCCGGTGGCCAGCCACTGAGCTTCACCAAGTTAAGTACGACGGCGGCGCCGCACCTTCTCCTCGAGGGTGCGGCGCCGCATGTACAGTAGGAACAGCTTCAAGAGATGTGGCGCCAAGCTCCGACTTGCCACACGCCAACCCCATGTTCGCGGGTGGTTCGGATGAAGAAGCGGCCCGGCTCGGACCAGAGACAACCGAACGGGCAAGAGCAACTCCCCAGGAGAAGGCCATGCCTTTCGAAAACGGCGCCAATCCCACAGCCGACCGCACCACCCAGTCCGGCACCCTCTTGTTGCCCCGCTCCCGGCGGGTGGACGAGTTCGTCCGGGTGATTCCCGGCGTCGACCTCTCCCAAGGCTCCATCACGTTAGTGGTGGACGGAAACCTGGAACGCTATTGGCATCATGAGCCTCGGCTCATCACCGAAGCGCTCTCCAAAGCCGTCCAGCCCGCCCGCTGGTTCCCCGCGACACGGAAACTCACCCTTACGGTGGCGGCAACCGGGCACCGGGCAGGCGTGCAGAGGCACTTCATCCTGAGCGCGTTTTAACTAGGAGGGTTCGGCAAGCCGGGTTCAGCGGGCCGGGGCTATTCGATCTCTTCAGCCTCACGGTGTTCCTCGGCGTCGAGCGGAACCACCCGTTCGTCATCGTCAAGAACCTCGGGCTGGTCTTCCCAGTCTTCCTCCACCGCCAGGTCCTCGCTGTAGTCATAGGCGGGATCGGCCTCGACCGTGGGACGGTCGGGGTGGCGGGCGTGGGTCTCGGTGCTGTCCATGGTGCAACCTCCGTTCGACGTGCCGCTGAGCCCATCGCACAGGCAAATCAGGCAGCCGGTCCAACGCTACCCCGCCAATTCGTGGACCCTGTCCATCCATCCCAGCACTGCCCCCTGCTGTGGTCAAGGCCTGCCGGGAGCCTCCCGTTTTTGAGGCGCGCCGAAAACGTCCGGTGAGGATTACCGGCCGAAAAACCACGGAAATTGGCGATAAAGTGGAGCTGCAATGAGGCGATGAAGCCCGCCCCAGCAACCCAGGAGTCCCGGTGCAACCGCACACAAAACCCTCGCATTCAGACAATCCCTCGGACTCAAGCAGTCCATCGCAAGACGGAGCAGGCACCAAGACTCCCCCGTCGTCGTCGGACATCAAGCGCTGGCGGCAGTACTTGGCGGACGAGCGGGCCGAGGCCGCCGTGTACCGCCAACTGGCGCAGCGCCGCGACGGCGAGGAACGCGCAATCCTTTTGGCCCTCGCAGAGGCCGAGGGCCGCCATGAGGCACACTGGCTCAAGCTCCTCGGCGAACATGCCGGCATGCCGAAGGCGGCCTCGGTCCGGAGCCAAATGCTCGGCTTCCTGGCCCGGAACTTTGGATCTGTGTTCGTGTTGGCCCTCGCCCAACGGGCTGAAGGCCGCTCGCCTTACGCGAAGGATCCAGCAGCGACCCGCGCCATGGCGGCCGACGAACAGATCCACGAAGAAGTAGTCCGCGGCCTGGCGACGCGCGGCCGCAACAGGTTGTCCGGCACCTTCCGCGCGGCCGTATTCGGCGCCAACGATGGCCTGGTCAGCAACCTTTCCCTCGTGATGGGCATGGCTGCCACCGGCGTTCCCGCCACCGTGGTCCTGTTCAGCGGCATCGCCGGCCTGCTGGCGGGCGCCCTCTCCATGGGTGCCGGCGAGTATGTCTCGGTCCGCTCGCAGCTCGAGCTCCTCAAGGCCACGCGCCCCACCCAGGCCACGCTGACCGCAGCACCAGCCCTGGACATCGAGCACAACGAGCTGGTCCTCGTGTATTTGGCCCGGGGCATGTCCCACGAAGCCGCCGAACACCGGGCCGCGGAGCGCATGGGCCTCTACACCTGCGATTGCGATCCCAGCCTCTCGCTCCACCCCGAAGTGGAAGAAACCGTCAATGAGCACGAGGCCGTGGGCTCCGCCTGGGGAGCCGCGATCTCAAGCTTCTGCTTCTTCGCTTCGGGAGCCATCGTGCCCATCCTGCCGTTCATCTTCGGCATGACCGGCTTCGCGGCGCTTGCTGTGGCGGGTACGCTGGTGGGCATCGCGCTTCTGTCGACTGGCGCCGTCGTCGGCTTGTTGTCCGGAACCTCGCCGCTGACCCGCGGCCTCCGGCAACTCGCCATCGGGCTCGGTGCGGCCGCGGCCACGTATGGGCTGGGACTCGTCTTCGGCGCTGTCATCGGTTAGTAGCGCCGGCGCAACGGAGCGCCGGTGCAGGGACTTGGGGGAAGACTTGCATTCAAACTACGGGTACGACGGCGGCCCGCCGCCCAAGCGCGCCAGTACCGTTCTGGCCCTGTTCCGAAACTTGATGGTGGTGGCGGCCGTCGCTGCCGTAGCCGCGCTTGTCAGTGGATTCCTCCGGGGCGGCCCCGGCATCACCGGATTGCTTCCGAACCTGGCTCCTTCCGCCCATGCCACGGCAAGCAGCCCAGGGCAGGACGCGGCTTCCGGGCAAGGGCCACAAAAGGCGGCCCGTGCGCCGGATACCCCGCCGCCTGGCCTGGAAGAAGCCGGGCACCCGCTCGGCTCCCCCGCCAAGCCTGCCGTGGCCAGCAACTCCTACAAGTTCCTGGCCACCAACGCCGACGGCACGCCGGTGGGCTACTCTCCGTGCCGGCCATTGCATTACGTGGTCAACGCCGCCCTCGCCCCGGCCGGATCCGAAGGGCTCATCGCCGACGCCATCGCCAAGATCGCCGACGCCACAGGCCTCAAATTCGTTGACGACGGCGCCACCACGGAAAACCCCTCCGAGAAGCGCAAGCCATACCAGCCTGCGCTCTACGGAGATCGTTGGGCACCCCTCCTGATTTCCTGGACCACTCCCGAAGCGGCTCCGGCGTTGACCGGATCCGTCATCGGCACCGGCGGCAGCACCATGTACAGCTTCGGCACCGGACCCAAGAGCTACGTTTCGGGAAGCCTGGACCTGGACGCCCCGCAAATCACGGAGCTGCTGGGCGTCTCCGGCGGCGCGCATTACGTCTCGGCCGTGATTCAACACGAACTTGGCCACGTGGTGGGCCTTGACCACGTAGAAGATCCAATCCAGCTCATGTACCCGGAGATCGGCGCCCCGGATGGCTTGGCGGACGGAGACCTGAACGGACTCTTCAAACTCCACACCGCCCTGTGCCGGAGCGATCTCTAGCCCCAGCCCACCTGTAGCTTCGCCCAGCCCAACTGGCTCGCAGTAGATGTCGTTTTGAGCCGTGATAACGACAACAACTGCGAGTCAGTTGGGCGGGGACGGGTTGAGCTACGTGGGCATCGTTTCCAGCAGCCGGGCCGGCTTGAAACTGGCTCCTGCGCCTGGGTAGGACGGGACCTCGATCCGGGCGTGGCTGTGGATCTCGTTGACGGTGGCCTTGGTGTGTTCGGCGATCCGTTCCAAGGTGGTCACCCACATTCCATCCATGGCCTTGACGCGTTCGATCAGCTGCTCCAAGGCGACGGCCTTGGATGGCCGGCCGGAGATGAACGGGTGGTTGGTCAACACGAAGCTACTGCCTTGGGCGTGATGGGCCTCGGCTTCCAAGGTCCACATCTCCAAGACCTTGGCAGGACTCTCGATGACGCCGCTTCCTGTCACTCCGGGGTAGAACGCATATTGTTCCCAATCGTCCAGGGCCCAATCGACCGGGATCTCCACAATGTCCCGTGAATCAATGTCCCGTGAATCACCCGAGGCGACCGCCATGCGGTAGGGGGCATCGCCGTCGAGCAGGCTTGAATCGTAGAGGAAGCCCCGGTCCGCGAGCAGTGCCGGCGAATGCCAGTTCAGCTCCCACCACGGTGCCCTGTAGCCGACCGGCCTGACCCCGGCTACCTTCGCGAGGGCTTCGAGCCCGCGATCCAGGTAGCTGGCCTCGGTGGCGGCATCGATTCCCTGCATTGGTTCGTGCAGGTAGCCGTGGTGGGCGACTTCATGGCCGCCGTCGACGATCCGCCGCACCACGTCCGGGTAGCTTTCCGCCGTGAACCCCGGGATGAAGAAGGTCCCCTGGACCTCTTGGCGCTCGAGGATCTTCAGGAGCCGCGGAACGGCGACCCGGGGGCCGTAGGACTGGTGGCTCATGAGGGACATGCGCCTGGTGCTCGTGGGATCGTGCGCGATGGTGCAGGATTCGGCGTCGATGTCGAACGTGAACGATGCCGTGGCCTTGAAATTATCCGGCCACGTGATCGGGTGTGCCTCGTCAGGAAAAGCGTTGGTGGTCATCGGCGTTCCTCTCAGTCGTTGACCAGATTGGCGACGGCGTCTTCCGCAACGGGCTGCGCCGACCCATCGGCGGAAGGCACTGCGACGGCGGACGGCACTGCGACCGCGGAAGGCAGGGGAAGGTATCGGGCATGAACCCGAGGGCCCAGTGCGCCGTAAACTGCCGCTGCGACAAGTCCGCCGGCCAGCCAGGACAAGTCGATCCCGCCCATCGCCGTGGCGATGGGGCCCTGCATGATCGGCAGGACGCCATACATGAACAGCCACGTGGCAAAGATGCCCAGCAAGAGCGCGGTGATCCCGGCCCAGTTGAATGCCGGGAGCCGACGGGTGCCCACGGGGTCGAAGAGTCGGTCCACTGCCACGGGGTTACGCTTGTCCACCCAGAAGTAGTGCACCAGCATGATGCCGCCCCACGCGGCTACCCACGCCACGAGCCCGCCGAGCCAAGTGCTCAGGGTTGAGGCGAAGTCCGACTGCAGGATGAAGAACACGACGCCGACCAGGGCCAGGATCCCGACGAAGAGGTTCAAGGAACGGCGCTTTGCCTTGATGTCCAATGCCTGGGCAGCGACCGAGAAGGTGTAGATGTTCAGGATGTTCGTCGCGATGGGACCGTGCAGGACCAGGAAGAGCACGGGGATCGCCAGGACGCCGAAGTTGTCGACGATGAGGTGGCCAGGGTCGGCCGTGCCGCTCTTCGTTGCCAGGCTGGCGCCGAGGATGCCGAGCCAGACCACCGGGAGGAACTGGCCGAAAACCGAGGCGAGGTAAACCTTATGTTTGGGGACGGACTTGCTGACGAAGCGCGAATAGTCCGCCGCGTAGGTGAACCAGGTGATCCCCCAGCCGATCCCGATGACCGTCATCACGGTAGTCATGGCTGCGATTCGTGCGCCGCCTTCAAGGACAGCACCGGGAGGGCCCGCGTAGCCCCAATCGATGTTCATACCGAACCAAGCTACGGCGGACATGGCGATCAGCACCACGATGGTGGGCGGGACGGTCCACTTTTCAAAAGCCGCGATGGCCTTGTAGCCGAACCAGGCGATGGTGACCTGGGCGGACATGATCAGTAAGGCCACCAGGATCTTGGGGCCAACGTTGGGCTGCTCCGGGTCGACCATGCCGAGCTTGCCGAGGAGTGCCATCACCAGGTCCAGGATGATCCAGGTGTTGACGGCGCACCAACCGATTCCGAGGAGTGCCTGGATGGCGCTCGGGAGATAGTTGCCGCGGCGGCCGAAGACGGCCCGGGCCAGGACCATGCCGGTGGCACCGGTCCGCTGCCCCAGGAGGACAAACAGGCCAAAGAGTGCCATACCGATCAGGTTTCCCACCACCAGGACGGTGACGGTATCGGCAAAGCCCAGCCCAAGTTGGACGCCGAGGGCCCCGAGGACCCAGTTGATGGGGGCAAGGTTTGCGCCTGCCCAGATCCAGAATTGGCCCGCTACGCTGCGGGTACGCGCTGATTCGGGAATGGACTGCAGGTTCTGTTCGACGTCGGTCTGCGCCGTTGCAGCCCCAGGCGTCGCAGTGGATAAGTTCTCGTGCATTGGGGGATCCTCCGTGTAGGAAAGGGACTACTTCAATGTATGTGCCCCAGATCACAGCAACAAGATACGATCTGTATGATAGATCCCAGAAATTAGTTACGGAGTGTCATGCCCCTGCACCTTGCCGACGCTTTCGAACACGAGAGCCTGAAAGCCGCTGAACCAGTCCTGCGGACCGATGTGCCCGAAGCCATGTCACGGCAGCTCCGCTGGGTCCACTCAAGCGAAGTGCTGGACATCGCTCCGCTGCTGCGGGGCGCAGAGCTTCTTCTAAGCGGCGGGCAGGCCCTCGCCACTGCTTCAGATGAGCGGCGCGTGGACTATGTCCGCCAACTCGCGGCCCGCGGAATCACCGCTTTGGCCATCGAGACTGGTCCCGAGCTGCCCGCAATACCGAAGTCCATGCTCGACGCCGGCCAGGAGGCCGGGTTGCCCATCATCGAGTTGTGCAAAGTGGCACCCTTCGTCGGCATCATGCAAGCCATTAACTCGCTGCTGGTCAGCGAATCGGTCGCGCAATTGCAGTTCGGCGACGAAACGAGCCATGCGATGGCGGCGGAACTCGCGCACGGAGGCGGATTGGATCAGCTTCTCGTCGTGCTGGCCAGCCGGACGGGTGCCGGCGCGAGGCTCGTCTCGCCGTCGGGCATCACTTTGGGAAGCGCGACGGCCGCTGCCCAGCCCGGTCCCAGCAATGTCACCACTGTCGATGTGCCTGTCCGCGGCGTGCTGGCGGCCCGTCTGCAGTTGGAAGTGCCCGACGACGGCGACGCCAGCCTTGCGCGGGTGGCCGGCGAGCGGTGCGTCGATATCCTCGGCTTGGCGTTGCTGCAACGCATGCCACCCGGGCTCAAGGAACTTGCCGGAATCGAGCTCATGCGGGCCATCAGTTCGGGCACCCAGCCATGGAGACTCCAGCAATTGGGGCCCGCCTCAGGGTTTCCCGCCAGCGGTCCGGTAGCCGCCGTCGTAGTACGTTCCTCAGCGACGGGACAGCTCCGGACAGAGCTCGACGGCATCCTGCGTGACGCAGTTCCACAAAGTGCAAGCTATGCGGACAACGCCGAATTGATCGCCTTGGCTGCGCTCCCCCACGCCACGGCAGTCGCCTCTCGCATCGCGCTCATCCAAGCGCTTGAGGCCTTGGAGGTCCCCGACGGATCGGTCCTAGTCGTGGGTCCACTGGCGCAGGGAATCGGCGAGGCGCCATGGTCTCTGGCGGAGGCACGTCTGACGCTCGAACTCGTCTCAGACGCAGGAACCGGTTCAGGCGTGGTTGATGCCGAGGACTTCGCCGTCGAGCGCCTCGCGGCAGGAAGCCTCGACGCGGCCGCCCGGGAGGGATTCGTGCGGCGGCAGCTCGGCGCCGTCGTCGAGCATGACGAGCAGCGGCGCTCGGAGCTCATGCGGACGTTGGCAGTGTGGCTGGATACCGGATGCAATACGGCACAAGCGGCACGGGAACTGCACCTGGAAAGGCAGTCGATGCATCATCGGCTCCAGCGGATTTTCGAGCTGTGCGGCGGGGATCCACGGGGATCGGGCCGGCTGGCAGCGTTTCACCTGGCAGCCCGCTTGGCGCGGCTCTAGTCTCCGCGCCCCCATCACGTCCTGTTCCACCGGATCCCGGGGTGGTTCACTGGAAAGTACGACGGCGGCCGGGTCGCCTATCGCCGCAACGGGAGGTACTCGAATGCGCAAGATCATCCTGATGATGTCGGTCTCTTTGGATGGATTCTTCGAGACAATCGACCGGGACATCAGCTGGGGCCTCGTCGATGACGAACTCCTCGGATTCTTGAACGGGCAGTTCCGAGGGATGGGGGCCTTCATGTTCGGGCGCATTACTTACGATGTGATGGCCGATTTCTGGAACACAGCCGCGCCGGATCCGGACATCTCGGCGCCCATGTTCGAGTTCGCCGGGATCTGGCGCGAGATGCCCAAGTTCGTGTTTTCGCGGACCCGCACACAGGCAGGCTCGAACACCACGGTGATTCACGACGTCGTGCCTGAACACATCGCGGAACTGAAGGCGCAGCCCGGCGGCGACATCGTCCTGAGCGGCGCCAATGTGGCTTCCGCGCTAATGCGGCACGGCTTGATCGACGAATTCCGGATTCGCGTAAATCCCATAGTCCTCGGGCAGGGCCGGCCGCTGTTCGAGGACCCCGGGGTACGGATGGACCTCAGGCTCGAGGGAACGCGGACCTTCGGCAACGGCGTGGTTTTGCTTCACTACTCGCGAAAGAGCGCTTGAACGGCCCACCGTTTGGTGGGCCGTTCAGGCCCAATTTAAGCCGTTCGAGCCCTACTTGAGCACTACTGTCCTGCTGCCTTGCAGGATCACGCGCCCTTCGCAATGCCACCGGACAGCGTTGCTGAGTGCTTTACACTCGGTGTCGCGCCCGGCCGCGACTAGGTCGTCCGGACCGAAGGTGTGGTCCACTTCCACCACTTGCTGGGCAATGATCGGACCCTCGTCCAACTCGCCGTTGACGTAGTGCGCGGTGGCACCCACGGTCTTGACGCCTCGCGCGTAGGCCTGGTGGTACGGCTTGGCACCTTTGAAGCTGGGGAGGAACGAGTGATGGATGTTGATTGCCCGGCCATCGAGCTTGCGGGCAAGATCGTCGCTGAGGACCTGCATATAGCGGGCCAAGACCACCAATTCGACGTCCAGGCGATCGATGAGATCGAGGAGTTGTCCTTCAGCCGCCACCTTGGTGTCCGGCGTGACGGGCACGTGGAAGAACGGAATGCCGTGCCATTCGACGGTTCGCCGGTGGTCCGGGTGGTTGGAGACGACACCGACAATGTCGATGGGCAGTTCCCCTATGCGGGCCCGGAAGAGGAGGTCGTTGAGGCAGTGCTCGAACTTCGAGACCATGATCAGGACCCGCCGCTTTGCACCGTGGCGCTGCAGTTGCCAGCGCATGCCGAACTTTTCGGCAACAGGCGCGAAGGATTCCCGCAACGAGTCGATGGTCGACTGATCCCCATCCGATGCGAAGTGGATCCGCATGAAGAAGTGGCGATCCAGTTGGGAGTCGAATTGCTTGTTGTCGATGATGTCGCAGCCGTGTTCCAGGAGGAAGCCGGAGACGGCGTGCACAATCCCCCGCGTTTCCGGGCAATCGAGCGTCAGGACATGCTCAACGGTGGTCTCGCCACGCGTCGAAGCAACGGTTTCATTCTGTGTGACAGTCATGGCTAGCACTCCACTACGTTGACGGCGAGGCCTCCGCGGGAGGTCTCCTTGTATTTGCTTTTCATGTCCGCTCCTGTCTCTCGCATGGTTTTGATGGCTTTATCAAGGGACACTTTGTGGCTGCCGTCGCCGTGCAATGCAAGGCGGGCGGCGTTGATGGCCTTCACGCTGGCGATGGCGTTGCGTTCGATGCACGGAATCTGTACCAGCCCGCCTACGGGATCGCACGTGAGGCCGAGATTGTGTTCGATACCCACTTCCGCGGCATTCTCCACTTGCTCCGGAGTACCGCCGAGCACTTCGCACAGACCGGCCGCGGCCATCGAACAGGCAGAGCCCACCTCGCCCTGGCAGCCCACTTCGGCACCGGAAATGGAGGCATTGATCTTAAACAGGATCCCGACGGCGGCCGCCGCGAGCAGGAAGCGGACCACGCCGTCGTCGTCGGCTCCCTGCACGAATTTCGTGTAATAGTGCAGCACCGCCGGCACAATGCCGGCCGCACCGTTGGTCGGTGCCGTGACGATGCGGCCGCCCGCGGCGTTTTCCTCGTTCACGGCCAGCGCGAACAGGTTCACCCATTCCATGGCAAGCAGCGGGTCTGCCGAGCTTGAACCCTGCAGACCGGCGTCGGTGGCTGCGAGGGTCTTGAACAACGACGGCGCCCGTCGCCTCACGTTCAAGCCTCCCGGCAGGATTCCTTCCGCAGCGCAGCCGTTGTCCACGCATTCGCGCATGACGGCCCAGATCTGCAGCAGTCGCTCGCGAAGTTCGGCCTCGCTGCGCCACACGAGCTCGTTGGCGAGCATGACACCGGAGATGGACATGTCCTCCCGTGCGCAGATAGCCAGTAGCTCGTCCGCGGTAGTGAAGGGATACGGCAGCACGGTGTCGTCCGCAACGACTTTGTCGCTTCCGGAAGCATCACCGTCCACCACGAAACCGCCGCCGATCGAGTAGTAGCTGCGTTCGCGCAGCACTTCCCCGGTGTGGTCGAGGGCCCGGAAGGTCATGCCGTTGGGATGGGCCGGCAAGGATTTGCGTCGGTGCAGGATCACGTCTTCGTCCCAGTTGAAGTCCACTCGGTGGTGTCCGGCTATCCGCAATTCGGCGTCGAGGGCGGCCGCGGCAACCTGGTCGTCGGCGGTGGACGTGTCCACCGTTTCCGGAGATTGGCCCTGCAGTCCCAGCACCACGGCTTTGTCCGAGCCGTGGCCGCGGCCGGTGGCGCCCAGCGAGCCGAAAAGCTCTGCCTGGACGCGCACCGTTGCCGCGAGTTGCCCGGAGGATTCCAGGCCGTCGGTGAACTGCTTTGCCGCCCGCATCGGGCCGACCGTGTGCGACGACGACGGCCCGATGCCAATGGAAAACAGGTCAAGCACGCTCAGGGCCATCAGGGAACCTCAGGAGAGGCGTATTCCCTCATGCCGTCAAGCAGCCAACGGCCCAGGAAGTCGGCGAACGAAGCCCGTGGGAAGATCCGGAAGCTGTCCTCGCCGGTCTTCAACAGCATCGCCGGGATGTTGCCGATTTCCGTGGCCAGTGCCGTCCCGGTGCGGAAGGCGCGGGGGTGCAAGTCCAGCGAGCAGCCCTTTTCAAGGACGTCCCGGGCACGGACGCCGGACAGCTCGAAGGTGGTGCGGTTGGCGGACAAGTCCACCACTTGGCCGGGGTCGTCGCCCAGGGCCTCCACCAGTGCGCGGACCAGGTCTCCGCCCAGGGAATCGTGGGCCGATTCCGGTGCGACCACCAGGAACTCGTCAGGGCCGAGCCACAAGGTGGTGGCCCTTTCACCACCGCTGACCTCACCGCAGGCGGCCGGCAGGCCACCGGTCACGGACGCGAGGCGGGCTCCGGCGTCGGACGCCCGGTCAACCCGGATCCCCACCATGGTCTGGAACGGGATTTCCTTCAGCGCCA
This sequence comes from Arthrobacter sp. 2RAF6, assembly GCF_052115205.1. Lineage (NCBI taxonomy): Bacteria > Bacillati > Actinomycetota > Actinomycetes > Micrococcales > Micrococcaceae > Arthrobacter > Arthrobacter sp. 2RAF6. Next base: position 88,967 of record NZ_JBFRGF010000010.1, read on the forward strand.
CGGTTCCGGACACGGAACCGGACTCGAAGGTCGGTGCCAGGTGCGACGCCGGGCTGCGGCGTGCCGCACGGAGCGTCTCGGGGTTTGCGGGTGTTGCTGTTTCAGCCATCTTTACGGGTCCCTTCAGCGTCGAAAAGTACGGTTTCTCCCACAACGACGTCCAGCAACTGGTCGCCGACGGAGGCCACCAGGGTCTCGCCGATCCGGTTGCGGCCGTTGGTGATCAGTGCGAGGCCGAAGGACCGGCCCAAAGCGGCACTGTGGTAGCTCGAGGTCACGAAGCCCTGCATCGGCACGGGGCCGTAAGCCGGGTTGACCGGGATTCCCTTTTCCACGAGCTGGGTGCCTTCCGGAAGACGGAACGAACCGTCAGCCGGAAGGACGCTGACCAAGTGCTTGCGGTCCGCGCGGACCGCGTCCTCGCGGCTGTAAGAACGCTTGCCGATGAAGTCCTTGGCCTTGGAAACGATCCATTCCATCCCGGCGTCCTGCGGGGTGACCGTGCCGTCCGTGTCCTGCCCGACGATCGGGTAGCCCTTCTCGGCACGCAGCACGTGCATGGTCTCGGTGCCGTACGGAGTGATGTTGAACTCGGCCCCTGCCGCAGCAACGGCTTCCCAGGTGTTGAGCCCGTACCAGGACGGAACATTGATTTCGTAGGCAAGCTCACCGGAGAACGAAATCCGGCAAACCCTTGCCTGGACTCCGGAGGCCAGCGTGGTCTCGCGGAACGTCATGAACGGGAACGCTTCGGCGTCCAGCCCGCCGTCGGCCGCCAACTGCGGGGCAACTTTGGCGATCACGGCGCGGGATTTGGGCCCGACGACGGCAATCGTCGTCCACTGTTCAGTCACCGAGGTGCACACCACGTCCAGTTCCGGCCACTCGGTCTGGTGCCACTCCTCGAGCCAGTCGAGGACTTTGGCGGCGCCGCCGGTGGTGGTGGTCATGAAGTAGCGGCCTTCGTCGAGGCGCAGGGTCACGCCGTCGTCGAAGATCATGCCGTCCGGGGTGCACATGACCCCGTAGCGGGCAGATCCGGGGGCGAGCTTCTTGAACGCGTTGGTGTAGATGCGGTTCAGGAACTCACCGGCATCCTTGCCACGGATCTCGATCTTGCCGAGGGTGGTGGCGTCCATGAAGCCCACCGACTCGCGGACTGCGGCACATTCGCGGAGCACGGCGGCGTCCATGTCCTCGCCCGCTTGCGGGTAGTACCACGGGCGCTTCCACTGGCCGACGTCCTCGAAGAGCGCTCCCTGGGCAACATGCCAGGGGTGGATTGAGGTGACGCGGGCGGGATCGAACAGCTCGCCGCGCTGGCGTCCTGCCAAGGCTGCGAAGGCCACGGGCATGAACGGTGCCCGGTACGTCGTGGTTCCGATGTCACCGATACTCCGGCTGCCTTCGGCGGGTGCTTCGCCAGCCTGCTTGAGGGCTGCGGCGATCACGCCGATGGCATTGACGCCCGAGGTCTTGCCTTGGTCGTTGGCGGTGCTGATGGAGGTGTACCGCTTGATGTGTTCCACCGAGCGCATGCCGGCCCCCGTGGAACGAAGCACATCAGCCACGGACTGGTCGCGCTGGAAGTCGACGAAGTGGTGGTGCCACTCCCCCGCGTTTCCGCTCTGGCCCGGCACCAGCCACAACTGGCGGGTGGGGGCGGAGGCAACGGGCGCCTTCGTCTCGGCGGGCACGGTCCGGGTGGTAAACCCTGCGGCGATCGCGGCAATGGCACCCGCGGATACGCCTTCGCTCAGGCAGTCACCGAGCTCGTAGCTTCCGCGGCCTGCGCCGACAACCTGCTGGTCCCTGACCAGAGAGCTCGGCACGAAACCGGCCAGGTCATCGTCCCAGCGCAGCTTGCCTTGACGCTGGCTGTGGAGGTGGACCACAGGACTCCAGCCACCGGAAACCGCCAGCAGATCGCAAGCGATCCGTTCGACGCCGGAGGTGACTTCGCCGTCGTCGTTGAGGCTGCGGATGGTGACGCCGTCGATCCGGCCGTTCTCCCCCGCGCCGGAGGTATCGGCGACGGCGCTGCCGACGAGGACGCGGATGCCGCTTTCGACCGCGGCTGCCGCTTTGTCGCTGAGCTTCGGGCGGGCGTCGACGACGGCGGCGACCTTGACACCAGCGGCCAGCAGATCCGCGGCCAGCAGGTAGGCGGAATCGTTGGTGGTGCCGATGACTACCCGGCGCCCCGCAGCGACGGCGTAGCGGTTGAGGTAGCTGCGGACCGCCGAGGCCAGCATGATGCCGGGCCGGTCGTTGTTCTCGAAGACGAGCGGACGCTCATGGGCGCCGGGCGCCAGGACCACCTGCTTGGCACGGATGTGCCAAATACGCTGGCGGGAGACGCCGTCCGCGGCCGGGCTGCCGAGGTGATCCGTACGGTTCTGTGCCGCGATCACATAGTTCGCGTCGTAGGAGCCGAACGCCGTAGTGCGGTTGAGGACGGTACATTCGGCGGCGGAAACGAGCTCGGCCTCCACGTCGGCGATCCACTCCAGGGCGGGTTTGCCTTCGATCACTTCGGCGAGTTCCGGTGCGGTGGAACCGGAAAGCAGCGAGCCGCCGAGTTCGGGCTGGTCGTCGATCAGGATGACCCGGGCGCCGGTGCGGACAGCCTCGCGGGCTGCGGCGAGGCCGGAAACGCCGCCTCCAACCACCAGGACGTCGGCGTGGACGTACTTCTTGTCGTACTCGGCACGGTCCTCGTTGGGATCGAGCTTGCCAAGGCCGTTCAGGAACTCGACGCTGAGCCCGTCCACAAGGGACACGGTGGTCGCGGGAAGCATCGACTCTGCGACATGGCCGGGGAAACGCGCTGCTACCTTGACCAGGGCGTTGGATTCTTCCACTCCGGCGGACATGATGCCGCGGGCCCGGTCCTCATAGAGCGAGTTGCCGACGTTGACGCGGCCGTTGGCCAGCAATGCTGACGCAACAGTGTCTCCGGGGTGCCCGGTGTATTCCTGGCCGTCCACGGTGAACCGCCAGGAGATGCTGCGGTCGATGCGGCCGCCGGTGGCGAGGCGGGCGTTCTGCGGGGTCACTTCGTTGCTCCTTCCGGAGTGGTGGCTGCTGAGGTGTTCACATCAGGGCGTTCCATGTCAGGGCGCGGTTCGCCCATCTTGTAGATGGCCTGGATGTCATAGCTGACGGTGTCCCGGAGCATGTTGAACCACTGGCGGCAACCCGTGCTGTGCACCCAGCGTTCGGCGAAGGCGCCTTTCGTGTTGTCGCGGTAGAACAAGTACTCGGCCCACTGGCGGTCCGTCAGCGCGTCCGGGTTTTCGGGATAGGCCACGTGGGCCTGGCCGCCGTAGTGGAATTCTGTTTCGTCTCGTGGCCCGCAATTGGGGCAGCTGATGAGCAGCATGGTTGGTCTCCTAAGGGCTGCGGCTAGTGGGCGACGGCGGCGGCGCCGTGTTCGTCGATCAGGGCACCGGTCTCGAAGCGTTCCAGCGAAAAAGGCTTGTTGAGCTCATGCGGCGTACCCGTGGCGATGGTGTGGGCGAAGGTCAGGCCGGCAGCGGGCGTGCCCTTGAAGCCACCCGTCCCCCAGCCACAGTTGACGAACATGTTCTCGACCGGCGAGAGCCCGACGATCGGCGAGGCATCCATGGTGGTGTCCACGATTCCGCCCCAGGTCCGGAGCACGTGGGCCCGGGCAAAGATCGGGAAGAGTTCGACGGCGGCGGCCATCTGGTGCTCGATCACGTGGAAGGAACCGCGCTGGCCATAGCCGTTGTAGGAGTCCACGCCGGCGCCCATGACCAGTTCGCCCTTGTGGGCCTGGGAAACATAGACGTGTACGTGGTTGGACATGACCACCGTGGGGTGGACGGGCTCATGGAGTTCGGACACCAACGCCTGGAGGGGGTGGGACTGGATCGGGAGGCGGAAGCCGGCCATTTCGGCGAGCACCGAGCTGTGGCCGGCGGCGGCGAGGCCAACCTTTTCGGTATGGATGGTTCCTTGGTTGGTCTTGACGCCCACCACCCGGTTGCCGTCCTTGAGGAAGCCCGTCACTTCGCAGTTCTGGATGATGTCCACGCCGAGTTCGTCGCACTTGCGGGCGAAGGCCCAGGCGACGTGGTCGTGCTTCGCGATGCCTGCGCGGGGCTGGTACGTGGCGCCCATGACCGGGTAGCGGATATTGTCGCTGATGTTCAGGATGGGGCAGAGTTCCTTGACTTGCTGCGGGTCCAGCCATTCGGCGTCGACCCCGTTGAGCTTGTTCGCACCGACGCGGCGGACGCTTTCGCGGACGTCGCCCAAGGTGTGGGCGAGGTTCATGACGCCGCGCTGGCTGAAGAGGAAATCGTATTCGAGCTCCTCGGGCAGGATCTCCCAGAGCTTGAGGGCGTGCTCGTAGATGGCAGCGCTCTCGTCCCAAAGGTAGTTGGAGCGAATGATGGTGGTGTTCCTGGCCATGTTGCCGCCGGCCAGCCAGCCCTTTTCCAGAACGGCGATGTTGGTCATTCCGTGGTTCTTGGCCAGGAAGTACGCGGTGGCCAGGCCGTGGCCGCCACCGCCCACGATCACGGCGTCGTAGGAGGCCTTGGGCTCCGGGTTACGCCACAGGAAATCCGGGTGTTCGGGAAGTTGGTCTGCGCTCACTGGGTTGCTCCAATCATTTCTGCCTCAAGTTCGGTGGCGGCTGCGTCGTTGCCGATGCCGGTCTGGGAAAGATGCGGGTAAAGCGGGAATTGTTCGGCGAGCGCCGTAACCCTCGCACGGAGTTCGACGGCGGCGTGGTCACCCAGGGTTCCGCTGCTTGCTGCGGCGATCAGTGCCGTCGCGATGATGTCCGCGACCTCGGCGAATTCCTTCGCACCGAAGCCGCGGGCGGCGAGTGCCGGGGTGCCGATGCGGAGGCCGGAGGAAACCATCGGCGGCCTGGGGTCGAACGGGACAGCGTTGCGGTTCACGGTGATGCCGATCCGGTGCAACGTGTCCTCGGCCTGCTGGCCGTCCAGTTCCGAGTGGCGCAGGTCAACGAGGACCAAGTGGACGTCGGTGCCTCCGTTGACCACCGAGATTCCTGCCGCGGCCACGTCTTCCTCCAGGAGTCGTTCGGCAAGGAGCTTGGCGCCTTCCAGTACCCGCACCTGGCGTTCCTGGAATTCGGGCTCTGCCGCCATCTTGAACGCCACGGCCTTGGCCGCGATCACGTGCTCCAGCGGGCCGCCTTGCTGGCCGGGGAAGACGGCGCTGTTGATCTTGCGTGCGTATTTCTCTTTCGACAGGATCACCCCGCCGCGCGGACCGCCGAGGGTCTTGTGGGTCGTGGTGGTCACGACGTCGGCATACGGCACGGGGTTGGGGTGCAGTCCTGCTGCGACGAGGCCGGCGAAGTGGGCCATGTCCACCATGAGGTAGGCACCCACGAGGTCCGCGATGCGGCGGAATTCGGCGAAATCCAGGTGGCGCGAGTACGCGGACCAGCCGGCAACGATCAGCTTCGGGCGGTGTTCCAGGGCCAGGGCCTCGACCTCGGCCATGTCCACCCGGAGGTCGGATTCGCTGACATGGTACGGGATGACGTTGTACAGCTTGCCGGAGAAGTTGATGCGCATGCCGTGGGTCAGGTGGCCGCCATGTGCCAGGTCGAGGCCCATGATGGTGTCCCCCGGCTCAAGGAGCGCGAACATGGCCGCGGCGTTGGCCTGGGCGCCGGAGTGCGGCTGGACGTTTGCGGCTTCGGCGCCGAAGAGAGCCTTGACGCGGTCGATGGCCAGTTGCTCAATGACGTCCACATGCTCGCAGCCGCCGTAGTAGCGCTTGCCCGGGTAGCCTTCCGCGTACTTGTTGGTCAGGACCGAGCCCTGTGCCTGCATGACGGCTGCAGGGGCGAAGTTTTCTGAGGCGATCATTTCCAGCGTGGACTGCTGGCGGATGAGTTCCTGGGCGATCGCCTGTTCAACCTCCGGGTCCGCCTGGGCGAGTGGGCGGATCAGCGGTTCAACCATCATGTTCTCCTTTTGAGATACTTATATTTACTGACTAATCAGCAACTGATATATTAGAACTGTTGCAATAGTATGTTGAACATCACACAACCGTCAACAGCCCGGTGGCAACTGATCCGCCAGACTTGGAATTGTGGCAAAGGGAGAGGGCACATGAGCACTGCACTGGAAACACCGGACACAGGCACGCAGGGAACGTCCTTGGCGGAAAACGCCTACCTGCTCCTGCGCGACCGGCTCATCATGCTGGACATCAAACCCGGCGACCCTATCAACGACGGGCAAATAGCCGCGGAGCTCGGCATCGGACGGACACCCGTGCGCGAGGCCATCAAGCGACTCGAAAGCGACCACTTGGTGGTGTCCTATCCCCGCCGCGGAACCTTTGCCACCGGCGTCGACATCACCCAATTGGCGGACGTCTCCGAAATCCGCGAACTGCTTGAGCCCTTGGCGTCACGGCGGGCCGCCCGCATGGCCAGCCCCAAGCTGCGGGACGAACTGCGCGAGGTCGCGGCAACCATCAGCGGCCTGGATGCACACGACGCCGGCCAGCAGGAACTCATGCGCTACGACATCCAGGTGCACCGGCTCATCTACAAGGCCGCGGCCAATCCGCACCTCGAAGACGTACTGATCCGCTACGACAACCTGGCAACACGCATCTGGTGCCACATGCTGGACAAGGTGCCTTCCGTGACGGGCCACGTCGCAGAGCACGCTGAGTTGCTCGATGCGATCGCCGACGGCGATGAGGACCGGGCGGCCGCGCTCGCCCTGCACCACGTGGTGAGTTTCGAAGAAACGATCCGCATGGTGCTCTAGGTCCGGCAGGTACGGGGCTCCTACCCGTTTCTCTTCCGGTGTTTGGGCCACTTCACGTTCAGCAGGAGCAATCCGAGCAAGAGCCCGTCAACTGTCATTACTCCCGCCATGAAGTAAGCCCAACCGATGATCATGGCTCGCTCACCACCGTTCGGCGGCACGAAGTGCGGGGGTGCATCAGAACACGCATAACAATCTCCTGACCCGGATCCCCCCAGTCACTCGATAGTCCACCAAGTGTGGCACGACGGCGCCCAAGAAGGAACGGCCTTCCGCGGTCGACGGCGGGCCGCACCAAAGAAATTAACAACGACGGCGACACGTCCTTTTCGGGGCGTGTCGCCGTCGTGCGCGCCGAAGAGCGTTGAACAGCGGGAGCTACACTTTCGAGACCTCGCCACTGTGGGGGCCAATGGTTCCTGTCTGCAGGCTCAGGAGCGTCAAGAGGATGACCATTCCGAGCAGCACAACGGCCGTGGCCAAGGTGAGGGTGCGGTTCCGACTCGGGGCTTCTCTGGCAGCAAGAAAGAGGGCAGATCCCGACAGGACAGCAGAGATGGCTCAGGTTCGAGACAGGCCCCAATGCCAGACACTGTTGTCTCCGGCAACAAAAACATTCCTGCCGGGACGCGTCTGGTTCAAGCGTCGGACGGCGACCAGCGTCTCACCGCTGGCGAGAACGCCGCTGTCATCGCTATCCAGCGTGAAGACACTACCAAACGCATCGTTTCCTTCGAACTTGACGCCGCAAAACCCCGGCTCAACATCTATGCACCGAGCGTCGAAATTCCGGCCGTGGAACATCTGGCCTCAAAGCATCTGCCGCCGACGCGGTTTGCCGTCAAGGAATCCAGGTACTCCAATGCTGAGCTTCAAACTGAAGTGACGCGGATACTGAGCACACAGCAACAAGTCACTGCGACATCCCGGATCACAACCATCGGCCCCAAGTCCGACGGTTCGGGATTGGATATCCAGATTAACGTTCCAGTCATGACTGGACTCTCATTACCGGAAGCTCCGCAAATCCAATCCCGGATCCCCGTTTCCTTGAGCGTTGGCGGTGAGGTAAGCAACGCGGCAACCCGCTACGCAGATACACCCCCCCTACATTTCAGGAGCCTATATGGAGGGAAGTCGCAAGAATGCATGCTCTACGCCTCACACGCCGGATCCCATCGATTACATGCTTTCGGCCGACCACTGCAGCGCGACGGGAGACAGATGGATCTCCGGAATCGACGGGCAACCTGGAGCAACGCGAGAGTACCTTGGCACCGCTGTCGGTCAGGCCAGAAGCGGCAATGACTTCGAACGCCTCCAGGGGTACCCTCCAAAGGCCTCTTACGTCTATTGGGGAACGCACCTAACCTCAGACGTCGCGGGCATCATGGGCCGGACTGGAAACCCCGTCATCAACAACTCCGCATGCTATTCGGGCTCATTCACCGGAACAATATGTTCGAACACTGTTAGCGCCGTCGATCAAACAGTTTGTTATGCATTCCTCCAGTGTTATTCCGGATTGACGATTACCAATCAGACGGCGGGCCACCCAGCGGCAGGAAACGGCGACAGCGGCGGCCCCGTGTTAAGTGTTATCAACGGTTCCGTCTACGCCAGTGGAATTATCAGTGGTATCCAGAACGCGTCAACGAACTGTCTGGGTATCCCAGGGTCAGCCGCAGACGGCGGAAGAAAGTGCAGCTCGCGGGTAATTTATGCCCCCATCTCGCATTTCTTCGTAAATAATGGGGGCCATGCCCTCTACGTGGCCTCAATCCACTAAGGCGCCCTGCCGTCGGCAACGGTGGTGGAGCGGCCGACGCTGGGCAAAGAGGACCCCCTGCGTCTAAATTGCCCCGATGCTGGTGAGGAGCCGAACCTCTCCGTCAGCCGGGGGTGAGGACGCAGAACTCGTTGCCCTCCGTGTCGGCGAGGCACACCCACGGCACATCGCCCTGGCCGACGTCGGCGTCCGTGGCGCCCAGTGCCCGCAGCCGGGCCACCTCTGCCGCTTGGTCATCGCCGGGGTACGGCCGCAGGTCGAGATGGACACGGCCGGACGCGGCATTCGCGGCAGGTGTGCGGACGAACTCCAAATACGGCCCGACACCCTTGCCCGAACGCAGCCTCGCAAAATCGTCGGTCACCTCGTGCAGGGTCCAGTCCATCGCCCCGCTCCAGAACAGGGCCATGGCCCGCGGATCCGTACAGTTGACCACCACCGCGGCGATTGGCCCGGTGTCCCGGTAGATCGGCCGAGGCTCCAGCACGCAGAACAGGTTGCCCTCCGGGTCGGCCAAGACCGTCCACGGTACATCGCCCTGGCCAATGTCGGCCGGCGTCGCGCCGAGCTTCAACATGCGTGCCACGAGCTCCGCTTGATGGGCCGCAGAGGCGGTGGCGAGGTCGAGGTGGGCGCGGTACCTCACCGTCTCGGGGTCCGGGACCGCGACGACATCGACACAGACGGCTGCAGGGTCCGGCCCGACGAAGCCCACGGGTTCCACATTGCTCACACCGGGTCCTTCGCTGGAAACACCCCAGCCGAGCACTTCCGCCCAAAACCGGCCGAGCGCCGAGTCATCCCGGGCCTTGAAATTCACTTGAACAAGTCGCAGCGCCATATCGCCCGATCCTATATCCAGGAAAGACCGGACAGAAGGCAGCATCCCAGGACACCAGCCCAGGACATGAAGCCGGGGACACGCAGCGAGGAGAAGCCGCGCATTTGACGGCGTTTGAGACGATGAACCACATGGACGCTGACGCAAGCCTTGCCAACGACGCCGATACCGATCCCGCCGGCGCGCACCACTCCGGTGTGCAGTCCGTGGACCGGGCCATCACCGTGCTCGAAATCATCGCCCGCAACGGCGATGCCGGCGTGAGTGAGATCGCGGAGGAAATGGGCGTCCACAAGTCAACGGCGTCGCGACTGCTGAGCGCCCTGGACGCACGTGGCATGGTCCAGCAGAATCACGAGCGCGGAAAATATCAACTCGGGTTCAACATCCTGCGCTTGGCCAGTGCCATTCCGGCCCGTCTCAGCTTGGTAAGGGAGGCCCGGGAAGATCTCGAAGCCCTGGCGGAGAAGTTCGCTGAGACTGCCAACCTGGCCGTGTTGCGGTCAAATTTCGCGGTCAATGTGGACCAGGCCATTGGCCCCAACACGCTTGGCACGCAGGACTGGATCGGTGGGCTCACCCCGCTCCATGCCACGTCCAGCGGAAAGGTCATGCTTGCCGCCCTGCCGCCTGCGACGCGTGACCGCGTTCTCAGGGAAGCCGGCCAGTCGCGGTACACGCCGCAGACCATCACCGACCGCGACGAGCTGGAGCGGCAAATGCCGGTCATCGCAGAGGCCGGGTACGCCGCGACGTATGAAGAATTCGAACGCGGACTCAACGCCGTCGCGGTTCCGATCCGCAACCACAGCGGCACGGTGATCGGAGCCATTAGCCTTTCCGGCCCGGCCTTCCGTTTCGAGCCGGAAAAAATACCCGGCCTGCTTGATGCGCTCAAGCAGGCCGGGTATTCAATCAGCGTCAAGATGGGGTACACCGCAGCCAACGGCGGCTAGGGTCCGTCAAACGTGGCGGTCCCGCGCTGCCTGAGCGAGGTTTTCCTCTTCAGCTTTGATCGTGGTGTCCCCGCCATGACCGGTGCGTACCACGGTTTCCGCCGGAAGTGTCAGAAGGCGTTCCCGGATCGAGGCGAGAATTGTCGGGTGGTCGCTGAACGACCTGCCCGTCGCGCCCGGACCGCCGTTGAAGAGGGTGTCGCCCGTGAACACCGTCCCTTCGCTTGCCAGGTAGAAGCACGTGGAACCCGGCGAGTGGCCCGGCGTGTGGATGGCCTGCAGGGCCGTGCCCGCCACGTCGAAGATGTCGCCGTCTGCAATGTAACGGTCCGGCCGCGCATCCGGATACACCTGCTCCCACAGCACCATGTCCGCGGGGTGCAGGTGGATCGGCGCGTTCACGGCCTTCGCCACGTCGAGCGCTGCTCCGATGTGGTCGTTGTGGGCATGGGTGAGCAGGATGGCACGCACCTTCCGGCCACGGACCTGGTCGATGATCGCTGTTGCGTCGTGCGGCGCATCGATAATCACGCATTCGTCGTCGTTGCCGACAATCCAGACGTTGTTGTCCACATCCCACGTGCCGCCGTCGAGCGAAAAAGTGCCCGAGGTGATGAGGTTTTCGATAGTGACGCTCATGCGATTTCCACCACCGAACGGAGCACTTTGCCCTCGTGCATCTTGGCGAACGCTTCTTCCACCTGGTCGATCGTGATCCGTTCGGACACGAACGCGTCCAGGTCCAGGTTGCCTTGCTTGTAGTGCGCCACGAGCATCGGGAAGTCGCGGGAAGGCAGGCAGTCCCCGTACCAGGAGGACTTCAGCGAACCGCCGCGGCCGAAGACGTCCAGCAGGGGCAGTTCGAGCAACATGTCCGGCGTCGGGACGCCCACCAGCACCACGCGGCCGGCGAGGTCGCGCGCGTAGAAGGCCTGCTTGAAGGTCTCCGGGCGTCCGACGGCGTCGATCACCACATCGGCACCGTTGCTGCCGGTCAGGGCCCGGATGGCCTCGACGGGGTCTTCCTGGCTGGAGTCGACACCGTGCGTGGCTCCCAGGGACATGGCCATCCCGATTTTGTTGGCGTCGATGTCCACGGCGATGATCGTGGTGGCGCCGGCGAGCTTTGCCCCGGCAATGGCGGCGATGCCGACGCCGCCGCAGCCGATCACGGCCACGGACTCGCCCCGCTTGACCTCACCGGTGTTGATCGCGGCACCGATTCCTGCCATCACACCGCAGCCGAGCAGCCCGACGGCGGCGGGATCGACGTCGTCGTCCACTTTGGTGCACTGCCCGGCGGCCACGAGGGTCTTCTCCGCGAAGGCGCCGATCCCCAGGGCCGGAGAAAGTTCCGTGCCGTCTTCCAGGGTCATCTTCTGGGTGGCATTGTGCGTGTTGAAGCAGTACTGCGGCTGGCCCTTGGCACACGCCCGGCATTCCCCGCACACGGCACGCCAGTTCAGAATCACACGGTCCCCTGGCGCCACTTCGGTGACGTCCGGGCCGACGGCGCTGACCACACCTGTGGCCTCGTGGCCGAGCAGGATGGGGAAATCATCGGTGATGCCGCCCTGTTTGTAGTGCAGGTCGGTGTGGCAGACTCCGCAGGTGAGGATGTCCACCAGCGCCTCACCCGGACCGGGGTCCGGGACCAAGATGGTCTCCACCGACACCGGGGCGTTCTTTTCCTTGGCGATGACCGCCCTTACTTTGTAAACCATTGGCTGCGTTTCCTTTTCCTAAATTCCCGGTAGCTCGTTACAGCTAAGAGTGGCTAGGCATCGATCACCAAATCGGTCCGGGCGGTGGAGCAGCAGGGCAGGAATTTGCCTGCTTCGATTTCCCGTGCCCGGATCCCGCCCTGATGGTTCATCTCGACCTCCCCGGAAAGCTTAACGACCTTGCAGGAGCCGCACATGCCTTCCTTGCAGTTCGCGCCGATCCTGACGCCCGCTCGCTGGGCCACGCCGAGGATGTGTTCGGCGGGGTCGATGCGCACATTGATGCCGGTGCGCATGAAGGACAAGGTAAGGTTTCCCGTTCCGACCGTGTCGAAGCTCGAGGCATCAGGGGACCCGGCCTGCGGCCCCACGTGCGGGCTCCCGCCAGGAAAGGGTGCGTCCGGTTCGACGGTTTCCAACGGCAGCCCCGCGGCCTTCAGGGTACCCTCGTCGTCATAGCCGGGCTCGTAGAGCCCGAACGCGGTGGGCTGGCTTTCATAGTAGCCCGCGGCGGAATCGGCGATTTCCTCGGCGATTTCCTCGGCAATGTCCACTGCAAGGGCGACCTCGGCCTGGTATTCGAGGAGTGTCTGGCGATCTCCCGAGAAGAATTCCATGTAGATGGAAGTGTCGTCGACACCGACTTTTTTGAGGAGCTCGGTGGCGGTGTTCAGGTATCCCTCGGGGCCGCATGCATAGACCTGGCGGCCGTTGGCGTCGGGGGCCACCTCGTTGAGCATGGTCGCCGTCAGCCTCCCGCTGAGCCCTTCCCAGTCCTCGGGCTTGCTGCGGTCACCCAGGGAGTAGAAGACTTTGACGCGTGAGTCCACTGAGGCGATGTAGGCCAGTTCCCGGTGGAAGCCGAAGCCTCCGGCATCCGAGCCGTGGTAGAGCACCACAACATCGGCGTGTCCGGGCAGGGAGTGGATGGTCCGCACCATGGACATGATCGGTGTGATGCCTGCACCGGCAGCGAGCAAGAGGTACCGTGCCCGGCGGTCGGCATCGGGCAGGTGGAATGCCCCGACCGGCCCGAGCATCTCAAGGACGGTGCCGGGTTTGACGTTCTCATGCACCCATGGCGAGACCAGTCCCGTGGGGTCGCACTTGACGGTGATGTTGAAGGTCCACGGCTGGGTGGGCGAACTGGACAGCGAGTAGCTGCGGTCCACCGGGTCCTGGTCCCCACCATTCACGGGAAATGCGATGTTCACGTACTGGCCCGCACGGAACGCCAAAGGCGCACCGTCGGAGCGGCGGAACACGAAGGTCATCATGCCGCCGGCCTCGGGAACGGTCTCGACGCATTCGGCCATGAACTCCTGCGGATGCCAGGGACCCAAGGCATGGGCGGCGCGGGCGGGCACCTCGGTGCCGCCCATCACCCTGTTCCACGGCATCTCAAGACCGCGAATGCGCTGTGGTTCCTGGATTGCCGTCTCAGTGAGGAGTTCAATCACGCCAAGTGCTCCTGCACGCGCTGCACGTACCAGTTGATGAACGCCTCGACCTGGTATTCGCTCTTCATGTACGGGCCGGGTTCGTAAGCGGGGCTGCTGGCGCCCTTCTGGCACAGCTCCACGAACGCCTTGTCCTGCAGATTTGTCTGCTTCCAGGTGTGTGTGAGTTTCTCCAGATCGTAATCGACGCCTTCCTCGGCGTCGTCCGCCACCAGCCAGGTGGTACGAACCAGCGACTGGTGTTCGTTGATGGGGAAGACACCGAACGTGATGACGTGGTCTCCGAGGAAATGGAACCAGCTGTTGGGCTGCAGGTGCATCGAGCAGCGGCCAAGGCGGAAGTCCGGCAAGTCGCCGAGCAGCTTCTTGGAGAGCCTGCGACCATCGGGCGAGAACGATTCGCCCTCACCGTCAAGCGATTCCCGTGAGATGCGGATTCCCGCTATGCGCGTGTCAAGCTCCTCGACGACCTCATAGGGAAGGCCATAGCGGCGGCAACGCTCCTCGAGCGAGGACTGTGCTTCCTTGTTGCGGTCCCACACCTCCTCGAGATGGGTCGGGATCAGGCCCTCCGTCAGGCCCCAGGTGGGAAAGAGGGAGCAGGCGAGCTCCGGGTGGCCGTCGCAGTGGTAGCACTCACGGTTGTTCTCCATGACGAGCTTCCAGTTGCCCTCCTCGATGATGTTCTGCTGGTAGGCGATCTTGGTCTTCGACAGATCGTGGGGCGCGAGGTAAGGCTCAAAGATCTTGGAGGTCTCGTCGAAGTCGGTCGGCGGTTCGTCCGCAATGCAGACGAAGATGAGGCCTGCGACTTCGCGGCCATGGGCGCGCTTGAGGCCGAAGCAGCTCTTGTCGAACTTCGTTTCGCCCGGTGCCGAGGCGTGAATCAGGTTGCCTTCGGGGGAGTAGGTCCAGGAGTGGTAGCCGCAGACCAGGTTTCCGGTCGACCCGGTGGCTTCGGTCAGGACGCGGGCACCGCGGTGTCGGCACACGTTGTGCAGGACGTTCACGCCGCCATCGTCGTTGCGCAGCACGATCAGGGAGTAGGGCCCGTAGTCGACGGTGACATAGTCGCCCGGCTCCGGGAGTTCGGCGACGCTGGCGGCAAAGATCCAGTGCTGGCCAAAAATGGCCTCCATGTCGATCTTGAAAATCGTCGGATCGGTGTAGAACGGGGCATCGAGGGAATATCCCACGCGCCGGAACTCGAACAACCCGGCGATTTCCGCCAGCTGCTCGGCAGGCAATGATGAAGCGAGTTTTCCGCGTGAATTGAGGGGCAAGTTCACTGGGGCAGTCATGTGTTTCCTCCCGGGAGGGCTGGGTAATTGTACGAGGTTTGGAAGGTTATGGGGTTGCCAGGACTGGCTGGGAGTTGCAGGCGTTGAGTTGCCGGCGCCAACGGGTGAACAAACGCGGTTGGTTCGCCCCTAGGACGCCCACGGGCTCCTCACCTCGGTAGTACACGGCGAGGAAACTGTGGGTCTCAGGCTCCCCCGCCTCGATCGCAACACGCTCTGCGTCCCTGGCATGGCCGACGAACTGGAGCGTTACTCCGTACTGGTCGGACCAGAAGTACGGCAGGTTGAGCGGCTGGGGTGCGGCTGAGTGATCCAAGAGCCCGGTCACGGCAAGTGCGGCACGTTCCTGGGCACCGCTCCAATGCTCCACGCGATGGTGCTGCCCGCTGCGTTCGTCGAACCATGCCGCACAGTCTCCCACGGCAACCACCCCGGGGACGTTTGTCCGCCCCATCGAATCGCAAGTGACGCCGTCGTCGATCGCCAGGCCCGAACCGGCCAGCCACCCGACATTGGGGACCGCACCGATTCCGAGGAGTACGACGTCGGCGGAACGGTACTGTCCGTCGCTGAGCCGGACACCGGTCACATTTCCTTCGTAGCTGTAATACGAGTCGATTCCCGTGTCACAAATCAGCTCCACTCCATTGATCCCATGGAGCGTGGCCATGACGGCAGCCATCTCCGGACCGAGCGGAGCGCTCAGCGGGATCGGGCTTTTGCAGATGATGGTCACATCCATTCCCAGGCCCTTGGCCGTTGACGCCACCTCCGCGCCGATGAAGCCGGCGCCAACCACCAGCAGGCGGCCGCCCGGAACGAGTTCCGGAGCCAGATCCTGCGCATCCTCGAGAGTCCGCAGCGTAAAGACATTGGATAGGCCCGCAAGTTCGGGCAGTGTGCGGGCTGAGGCTCCGGTGGCAATCACGACGCCGTCAGCCACCACCGTGCGTCCGTCGCCGAGCGTGATGGTCCTGGTAGCGGCGTCAAAGCTCCGAGCAGGCGCGCCCAGCAGCCATTCAGCCTGCAGGGGGTCATCCATTCCCGGCTCTTCCGCCTCCAACATCAAGTGCTTGACGCCCATCTTTCCCGCCAAGAACTCCTTGGACAGGGGCGGACGGTCATAGGGCCGCTGCTGCTCATCTCCAATGATGAGCAGCCGGCCACAAAAGCCTTGCGCCCGGGCAGCGCGGGCGGCGGAGAGTCCCGCCAATGATGCGCCCACGATCGCCAATGTCTCCATGGCTTCCTCCTCGCCGAACCGTTCAAAAATTTATTGCGCATTACGCAACGAACTTCATTATGCGAAACAGCGTGGCGGACTTCACATCGCGTGTCAAGGAATCGGCGAAGTAAATTCAACCCCTTGACAAGTTGGTGTGAGGTCCATCACGCTGTTGCGTATCGTGATCTTCGTTGATCATGAGACAACGGCCCCCAACAGGTTTCGACCCAGCCCGGTGAAAGAAGGTTCGTGAGATGCACAGTGCTTGCCCGCTCAGCTCATTGGCTCCGGGGGACGCCATTCGACTCGAGACGTCCCCGCCCATTGCCGTATTTCACACCGAGGAGGGCGAGCTCTTCGCCCTCGACGACACCTGCACGCATCAAGACGCCTCCCTCGCTGACGGCTGGGTGGAGGACTGCTGGGTGGAGTGCCCCCTCCATGCTTCCAAGTTCAACCTCCGCACGGGAGCCGCCGATGCGCCTCCCGCGAAACTGCCCGTCAGGGTCCACGAAGTGCTTGTGGTGGACGGCCAGATCTTGGTCAAGGAATCCGAGGACGCTCCCAACCTGCCGCCGGGGTTGACCGTCGACGGCCACGTGTAGCGTCCGGCGAGCCGCAAACTTCCATACGACCTACCTCAGGAGCAACACGCATGTCCACAACACCCCGCGTCGTCATCATCGGAGCCGGCATCGTCGGCGCCAATCTCGCGGATGAGCTGTCCACCCGCGGCTGGGCCAACATCACCGTAGTAGAGCAGGGGCCGCTGAAGCTGGCTGGCGGCTCTACTTCGCACGCCCCCGGCCTCGTGTTCCAGACAAACGCGTCCAAGACCATGACCGAATTCGCGTCCTACACCGTGGACAAGCTGCTCTCGCTCAGCGATTCCGGCGTCTCCTGCTTCAACCAGGTGGGCGGCCTCGAAGTGGCAACCACACCGGAGCGCCTGAAGGACCTCAAGCGCAAGCTGGGCTACGCGACGTCGTGGGGTGTCGAAGGCCGGCTCATCGATCCGGACGAGTGCACCAAGCACTACCCGCTGCTCGACCAGGAAAAGGTACTCGGCGGTCTTTACGTCCCCTCCGACGGTCTGGCTTCCGCGGCCCGCGCCGTCGGCCTGCTCATCGCCAAGGCAAGCGCCGCAGGGGTCACGTTCCGCGGTTCCACTCCCGTCACCGGCATTGAACAGGCCGGCGGCAAAGTCACCGGCGTCGAAACGCCTGACGGCGTGATCCCGGCAGACATCGTCGTTTCCTGCGCCGGGTTCTGGGGACCCAAGATCGGCGCCATGGTCGGCATGTCCGTGCCGCTCCTCCCCTTGGCCCATCAGTACGTCAAGACCACCTCCGTACCCGGGCTCGTGGGCCGGAACGATGCCTCGCGGCTGCTCGACCCGGGCAACGGCGCTTGGATGCCCATCCTCCGCCACCAGGACAAAGACCTTTACTACCGAGAGCACGGGGATCGGATAGGCATCGGCTCCTACGCCCACAAGCCCATGCCCGTGGACCTCCGGGAGTTGCCCGAGGTTGCCGCCGCTGACATGTCCGAGCACCGCATGCCGTCCCGCCTGGCGTTCACCGAAGAGGACTTCCTGCCGAGTTGGGAGGACTCCAAGGAACTCCTACCGGCGCTCGCCGGCGCGGGTATTGCAGATGGTTTCAACGGCATTTTCTCCTTCACTCCCGACGGCGGTCCCCTCGTCGGCGAGTCCAAAGAGGTTGACGGCTTCTTCGTTGCCGAGGCCGTGTGGGTGACGCACTCCGCCGGCGTGGCCAAGGCAGTGGCCGAGCTCTTGATCGAGGGTCAGTCCCGGATTCCGCTCCACGAATGCGAAGTCTCCCGCTTTGAAGAGATCCAGACCGCGGAGAGCTACGTCAGCGAAACCTCCCAGCAGAACTTCGTGGAGATCTACGATGTCCTGCACCCGCTGCAACCGCGCGTCTCCCCTCGCGAACTGCGCGTGAGCCCGTTCAATGCGCGGCAGAAGGAGCTCGGGGCGTTTTTCCTCGAAGCCCAGGGTTGGGAGCGCCCGCACTGGTTCGAGGCCAACCGCGGCTTGCTGGAAGTGATCCCGGAAGAATGGCGCGCACCTGAACGCGAATCATGGGCCGCCATGTTCCACTCCCCCATTTCCGCGGCCGAAGCGTGGAAGACCCGCACCGCCGTCGCGCTCTATGACATGACGCCGCTCAAGCGGCTGGAGGTTTCCGGCCCTGGCGCCGTAACCCTCTTGCAGCGCCTCAGCGCCGGGAAGGTCGACAAGAAGCCGGGCGCGGTGACCTATTGCCTGCTCCTCAACGACGACGGCGGCATCCGCAGCGACATCACGGTGGCCCGGCTGGATGAGACCACGTTCCAGGTGGGCGCGAACGGCAACATCGACTTCGATTACTTCACCACCGAAGCCCGCAAGCAGACCGCCGGGGACGTCACCCAGTGGGTCCAGGTCCGGGACATCACCGGTTCCACGTGTTGCGTGGGGCTTTGGGGGCCACTGGCCCGCGAGGTCATCGCCAAGGTGAGCGACGACGATTTCAGCAACGACGGATTGAAATACTTCCGCACCAAGAAGGTCCGGATCGGCGGGATCCCCGTCACCGCGATGCGGCTATCCTACGTAGGCGAGTTGGGCTGGGAGCTGTACACGACGGCGGAAAACGGCCAAAGGCTCTGGGACCTGCTGTTCGAGGCCGGCCAGGAGCAAGGCATCATCGCGGCTGGCCGCGGGGCGTTCAACAGCCTGCGCCTTGAGAAGGGCTACCGGCTATGGGGTACCGACATGACCCCGGAGCACGAGCCCTTCCAAGCGGGCCTTGGCTTCTCCGTGGGCAAGGACAAGGAAGGCTACGTCGGGGCCGAGGCCCTCAAAGCCCGCCGCGAACTGCCCGTCAACCGCCGCTTGCGTTGCCTGACGGTCGACGACGGCACGTCCGTGGTGTTGGGCAAAGAACCTGTCTACTTCCGGGGAGGGCCCTCCGGATACGTCACGAGCGCCGCCTACGGCTACACCGTCCGGAAGCCGATCGCCTACGCTTGGCTGCCCGAAGAAGCGGGCGAGGGTGACGCTGTCGAGATCGAATACTTCGGCAAGCGGATCCCGGCCACCATCTCCACCGATCCCCTCGTGGATCCGACCATGGAAAGGCTGCGGAGCTAACACCGCTCCCGGCACCGGACACAGCAATGGGGAACACTTCAAAGGAGTTCAACTAATGGCCAACGAAAAGTTTGACTACGTCATTGTGGGTGGGGGCAGCGCCGGATCGGTGCTGGCTGACAGGCTCAGCGCAGACCGCACCAAGACCGTCCTGGTCCTGGAGGCCGGCCGCAGCGACTACCCCTGGGACCTGTTCATCCAGATGCCCGCAGCACTCACGTTCCCGAGCGGGAACAGGTTCTACGACTGGCGCTACCAATCCGACCCCGAGCCGCACATGCACGGACGCCGGATCGCCCACACCCGCGGCAAG
Source organism: Arthrobacter sp. 2RAF6 (assembly GCF_052115205.1). Classification (NCBI taxonomy): domain Bacteria; kingdom Bacillati; phylum Actinomycetota; class Actinomycetes; order Micrococcales; family Micrococcaceae; genus Arthrobacter; species Arthrobacter sp. 2RAF6. The sequence goes on from NZ_JBFRGF010000010.1 coordinate 108,545, forward strand.
GTCCTGGGTGGCTCCAGCTCCATCAACGGCATGATCTTCCAGCGCGGCAATCCCTTGGACTACGAACGCTGGGGAGCCGACGCCGGGATGGAAACATGGGACTTCGCCCACTGCCTCCCGTACTTCAACCGCATGGAGACCGCCCTCGCCGCGGATCCCAGCGATGAGCTGCGGGGACACAACGGACCACTGGTCCTTGAACGCGGTCCGGCGCGCAATCCCCTTTTCCAAGCGTTCTTCCGAGCCGCACAACAAGCCGGATTCGCACGAACCAACGATGTCAACGGGTACCGGCAGGAGGGCTTCGGCCCCTTCGACCGCAATGTACACAAGGGCCAGCGGCTCTCTGCGTCCCGTGCCTACTTGCGGCCACACCTCGACCGGCCCAACCTCACCGTGCGGACCCGGGCGCTCGTATCGAAAATCAACTTCGACGGCATTGGAACTTCCGATGTCAGGGCAACGGGCGTCAGTTACCGACGCAACGGCAAGCAGCACAGCGTGGACGCCCAGGAAGTCGTCCTGTGCGGAGGAGCCATCAACACGCCGCAGCTCCTGCAGCTGTCCGGCGTCGGAGACTCCACGCACCTCAAGTCCCTCGGCATCAAACCCGTGGTTGACCTCCCCGGCGTCGGCGAAAACCTCCAGGACCATCTGGAGGTCTACATCCAGCACGCCTGCACCCAGCCGGTGTCCATGCAGCCAAGCCTGAGCCTGTGGCGCTACCCGTGGATCGGCCTGCAGTGGCTGTTCGGGCGCAAGGGGCCGGCGGCCACCAACCACTTCGAAGGCGGCGGTTTTGTGCGCTCCAACGAGGACGTGGCCTACCCGAACCTGATGTTCCACTTCCTGCCAGTGGCCGTCCGCTACGACGGCCAGAAGGCCGACGCCAAGCATGGCTACCAAGTGCACATCGGGCCCATGTATTCCGACGCCCGTGGCAGCCTGAAGATCACCTCCACGGATCCGACCGCCCACCCGTCCATGAAATTCAACTACCTTTCAACTGAGCAGGACCGGCGCGAGTGGGTGGAAGCCATCCGGATTTCCCGGAACATCCTGGAGCAGTCTGCCATGGCGCCGTTCAATGGCGGCGAGCTCTCCCCCGGCCCAGCCGTCCAGACAGACGAGGAAATCCTCGACTGGGTAGCCCGCGACGCCGAAACCGCTCTGCACCCTTCCTGCACAGCCAAGATGGGCCCGGCCACGGATCCCATGGCCGTTGTGGACCCGCTCAGCATGCGGGTGCATGGCACCTCGGGCCTGCGGGTGGCCGATGCTTCGGCAATGCCCTACGTGACCAACGGCAACATCTACGCGCCGGTCATGATGCTGGCCGAGAAGGCCGCGGACTTGATCCAGGGCCGCGAACCCCTCGCTCCGATCGCCGCCGAGTTCTACCGTCACGGCGCGGTTCCGGGTGCAGACGGACCGGTTCCGGACAGCCTGGAAAGCCTGGACAGCCTGGACAGCCGGCCCGAGGTCACTCCGGCAAGGAACCAAGGAGCGGCATGAACAGCCCACAACTTTCCCAGACCCACACGGTGCGCGGCAGTTACGTCGACGGCGGCTGGCGGCAGTCCGCCGGAGGAATCCGCAGCATCAGCTGCCCGGCGGACGGTACGCACGTTGCCGACGTCGCGGAGTGCACGGCGGCAGATGCCGAGGCCGCGGTGGCGAGCGCCCGGAAGGCGTTCGACGACGGCGGCTGGCCGAGCACGCCCGAACTGGAACGCGGCGCGATCCTGCTCCGTGTGGCCGGGCTGCTGCAGCGGGACAAGGCCGGCTACGCAGCAGCCGAGGCCCTCGACACCGGCAAGCGCCTGGTCGAAGCCGAATACGACATCGACGACGTCATAGCCTGCTTCCGCTACTACGGCAGCGTGGCGGGCACGGACGCGGGCCGCGTCATCGATACCGGCCGGCCCGGCGCCATCAGCCGGATCGTCCATGCACCGGTGGGCGTCTGCGGCCTCATCACGCCATGGAACTACCCGCTCCTGCAGGCTTCGTGGAAGGTTGCACCGGCGCTGCTTGCCGGAAACACCTTTGTGCTGAAGCCCAGTGAGCTGACGCCTTCGACGTCCATCTTGCTCATGGACACGCTGCGTGAAGCCGGTGTGCCCGACGGCGTCGCGAACCTCGTGACGGGGACGGGACCGGAGGTGGGGGCCGTGCTCAGTTCGGATCCGCGGGTCGACCTGGTCTCCTTCACGGGCGGGCTGGAAACCGGCAAGCGGATCATGGTCGCCGCGGCGCAGACGGTCAAGCGTGTGGCCCTTGAGCTCGGCGGCAAGAACCCGAACGTCGTGTTCGCCGACGCCGACCGGGAGGCCGCTATCGACAATGCCCTGACGGCCGTCTTCTTGAATTCCGGCCAGGTTTGCTCGGCCGGGGCCCGGCTCATCGTCGAGGAGTCCATTCACGAGGAGTTCGTGGCCGAAGTGGTCCGCCGAGCACGCCTGATCCGTCTGGGCGGCCCCTTCGACCAGGAAGCCCAGACCGGCCCGCTGATCTCCACGGCCCACCGGGACAAGGTCCACGCCTACGTGCAGGCCGGCGTTGCAGAAGGCGCCCGGCTGCTGTGCGGGGGCTCCATTCCGGACAGCCCGGAGCTGGCCGGTGGCAGTTTCTACCCGCCCACGGTGTTGGACGGTTGCACCACCTCGATGCGCGTGGTCCAGGAGGAGTCTTTCGGACCCGTCATGACGGTGGAAACGTTCTCCACCGAAGAAGAGGCCATCCGACTGGCCAACGACACTGTTTACGGACTGGCCGGCGCAGTGTGGACGGCAGACGCCTCGAAGGCCCAGCGGGTCTCCGAAGCCCTGCGCCACGGGACGGTCTGGATCAACGACTACCACCCGTACGTTCCGCAGGCCGAATGGGGCGGCTTCGGACAGTCCGGCAACGGCCGCGAATTGGGGCTCGCAGGCTTGGCCGAATACCGAGAAACAAAACACATCTGGCAAAACATCAGCCCCGGGCCCAGCCATTGGTTCGAGCCGCCACAGGCAGGAGTACAGCAATGAGCAGTCCTGACATATCAGTGCGCAATCTCTGGAAGGTCTTCGGACCCGGAGGTGACAAGATCCCCAAGGATACCGAGCTGTCGAGTTTGAGCTCCGCCGAATTGCTTGAACGCACCGGGTGCAATGCAGCCGTGCGGGATATGAACTTCGATGTCGCCAAAGGCGAGGTGTTCGTCGTCATGGGCCTGTCCGGATCAGGAAAATCCACGCTGATCCGGTGCCTCACCCGGCTAATCGAACCGACGTCGGGAAGTGTCCTCGTGGACGGCAAGGACGTGACGCAGGCAGGAACCGGCGAGCTTCGGGAGCTGCGCCGGCGGAAAATGTCCATGGTCTTCCAGCATTTCGGCCTCCTGCCGCACCGCACCGTGCTGGACAACGTGTCCTACGGGCTGCAGATCCGTGGCGCCGCCAAGAACGAGCGCTACGCCAGGTCGCGCGAAATCATCGAGCTCGTGGGCCTCAAGGGTTACGAACAGCATTTCCCCGATCAACTCTCCGGTGGGATGCAGCAACGCGTCGGGCTGGGCCGCGCCTTGGCAGGCGACCCGGACACCATCCTCTTTGACGAACCGTTCTCGGCCCTGGACCCGCTCATCCGACGCGACATGCAGGCGGAAGTCATCCGGCTGCACAAAGAGATGGGCAAGACGATGGTTTTCGTCACCCACGACCTTTCCGAAGCGCTCAAACTCGGGGACCGCATCCTGATCATGCGGAACGGGGAAACGGTCCAATGCGGCACAGGCGATGATCTCGTCGGATCGCCTGCGGACAAGTACATTGCGGACTTCGTCTCTGAAGTGCCGCGCGCGGATGTCCTGACGCTCAAGTGGATCACCGATCCTGTGGCTTTGGGCACCCCTGGGGATGCTCCCGTCCTGAGCGCAGGCATGATCATCCGCGACGCAATCCCCACCGTCATGAACTCATCGTGTCCTGTCCTGGTGGAAGACTCCGGCAAGATCACCGGCCAGATCGACCGCGACAGCATCTTGTCGGTCATCCGGAGCACGGAAGTTGCGGCGTGATGTCCACTCTCGTTCGCGATCGCGCCCCGGTTCAGACCGGTCTCGTTTCCGTCCGTCCACCGCGCAAACGGCTCAGCCGCCGCACCCTGCTCCTGGGCGGGGCCGGCGTCGTCTGGCTCGTTGGATTCCTGTTCCTCCACGGCACGGCGACCCTCACACTACCGGCGTCGGAGCTCACCGACCTCCACCGCTCCCTCAACCAATTCAATGCCTGGGTGGCCTCAAACCGGGCGGACAATCCCGTTTTCCAGTACGTTTTCACTCCCTTCCGCTCCGCCGTCGATTCAGTCGCAAATCTATTCACCAGCACTTTTGCCGCCAGCTCCACCGGGCTTCGCCTACCGGAAATCGGCTGGCTGGGAACTGTCGGTCTGCTCAGCTGGATCGCCTTTGCGGTCGGCAATGCCCGCGTGGCGCTGCTGACGGCAGCCGCATTCACGTTCTTCGGCCTCCAGGGTCTGTTTACTGAAGCGGCTTACACCTTCGCCCTCGTCCTCACAGCCGTGCTGTTCAGCCTCCTGATCGGCATCCCGCTCGGAGTCTTGGCCGGGATCTCGGGGCGGGTTTCCCAAGTGATCACTCCGGTGCTCGACTTCATGCAAATCCTCCCCACGTTCGTCTATCTGGCTCCTTTGGCCCTCATCTTCCTGATCGGCCCTGCCTCCGCGGTAATCGCCACGGTGATCTACGCGGTGCCCCCGCTCATCCGGCTGACGGCACACGGAATCCGGAACATCCCAGAGAACACCAGGGAGGCCTCCGACTCCTTGGGCACCACAGGGTTTCAGCGGCTTCTGACCCTGCAACTCCCCCTCGCTCGGCGCACCATCGTGATGGGGATCAACCAAAGCACCATGGCTGCTTTGTCCATGGTCACCATCGCAGCGCTGATCGCGGCGCCGGGGCTGGGACAGGTGGTTGTCCGTGCCCTGCAGTCGCTCGACGTCGGGACAGCAGTCAACGCCGGCCTGTCGATCGTCCTTTTGGCCATTGTGCTGGACCGGGTCACCACGGCTGCCAGCCGCCGGGCCGAACCCGGGGCAGCCCGCAAGCGCCGGATATCGCGGAAAAGCAGGTACATCCTGCTCGCTGTGAGCCTCCTTGTTGTCTTTGTCATGGTCCAGCTTTCCCGGACGATGCTCTGGGCCGCAGCCTTTCCGAAGAACCTCAACTTTGGCCCGGACATCGTCAGCGGAGTCGGCGCTGCCAGCGAATGGCTGCAGACAAATCTCTCCCTGTTTACGGTGTCCTTCCGCGAGGCCCTGACAAACGGAATCCTCAACCCGTTCCAATCCCTTCTGGCCGAGACCCCCTTCTACCTCCTCATCGTTGTTGTCCTCGTGGCGGCCTACGCACTCGGTGGTTGGAAGCTGGCACTGGTCACCGCCTCATGCCTGGCAGCGATCATCTACCTGGGCCTGTGGAGCGATGCCATGGTCACCCTCGCCAGCACCCTTGTTGCCACGGCCGTGGTCATGGTGCTGGGCATCATCTTCGGTGTGGCGATGGGCAGGTCCAGCAAGGTGGACCAGGTCATGCGGCCCATGCTGGATGCGGGCCAGACCATGCCTGCTTTTGTCTACTTGGTTCCGTTCCTAGGCCTCTTCGGCGCAACGAGATTCACGGCCATCGTCGCCGGAATTATCTACGCAGCGCCTGTGGCCATCAAGATCACGGCCGACGGCATCGCAGCGATCTCCCCCACCGTCATGGAGGCTGCGGTATCCAGCGGTTCAACTCCCTGGCAGGTCATCACCAAGGTGCAACTCCCCATGGCAAGGAAATCCCTGGCCCTCGCCGCAAACCAAGGCTTGATCTACGTCTTGGCCATGGTGGTAGTCGGAGCCCTGGTCGGCGCAGGCGGTCTGGGCTACGACGTCGTCGCTGGCTTTGTCCAGAGCTCGCTGTTCGGCAAGGGCCTTGCCGCCGGCCTGGCCATCGTCTTCCTCGGCATCCTGCTGGACCGGATGACCCAAGCTGCGGCAGCCGACCCCGTCCGTAAAATCCGCTCAGCAAAATCGAGCGCGCACTAATTCCTCCCCGTTCACACCGCCCCAACAAGGAGACCCCAACCATGAGTAGAACCAGACAGCTTTTGAAACGAACAATTCCCGTACTGGCCGGAACCGTTGCTGCAGCCCTCTTGCTTGCTGGCTGCGGAGGCGCTTCCGTGAACCAAGCGGCAGCCGCAGGCTCCTCGGATACGCCCTGCGGGACCGTCAATGTCGCCCTCAACGCGTGGGTCGGCTACACGGCAAATGCGGCTGTTTACAGCTACATAGCCCAAAACAAACTCGGTTGCACGGTAGTCCAGAAGGACCTGTCGGAGCAGATTTCCTGGCAGGGCTTTGGTTCCGGTGAAGTCGATGTCATCCTTGAGAACTGGGGTCACGCGGACCTCACGAAGCAGTACATCACGGACCAAAAAGTGGCTGTGGATGCCGGCCCCACGGGCAACGAAGGGCACATCGGCTGGTACGTACCACCATGGATGGTCCAGAAGTACCCGGACATCCTGGACAGCAAGAACCTGAACAAGTACGCGTCACTCTTTGCTACCTCCGAATCCGGCGGCAAGGGCCAGGTATTGGACGGGGACCCCGCGTTCGTAACCAACGATGAAGCCCTCGTCAAGAACCTGGGCCTCGACTACAAAGTGGTCTTCTCGGGCTCGGAAGCAGCTCTGATCCAGTCGTTCCGTACGGCCGAAAAGAACAAGACACCGCTCCTTGGCTACTTCTACGAACCGCAATGGTTCCTTTCCGAGGTCCCCCTCAAGAAGGTCAGCCTGCCCGCCTACACCCCGGGCTGTGATTCCGACGCCGAGAAGGTCGCCTGTGACTACCCGGATTACAAGCTGAACAAAGTGATGGCCAAGAAGTTCGCGGACAGCGGTTCTCCCGCCGCGAAACTGCTCAAGGCGTTCTCGTGGACCAACGCGGACCAGAACTCCGTAGCAACGGACATCCAGGGCGGCATGAAGCCCGATGCCGCAGCAAAGAAATGGGTGGATGCCCACCCCGACGTGGTGGCTGCCTGGCTCAAATAGTCTCCCGACGCTTGATTTGAAGCTCCCCGGATCCATGGATCCGGGGAGCTTCTTTTTTGGCGCCCGGAGCTGGTCTTACTCATTCTACGCAACCGCGTTGCAGTTATTGCGTCACCCCTCCCAACTGGCTCGCACTAGATGTCGTTTAGAGCGTCCAATACGACATCTAGTGCGAGCCAGTTGGGCGGAAGCCGCAGACTCTTGACGGTGACGCACAACACATCTATTCTGGTGCAACAGCGTTGCGTTGAATGCAACCCCAAAAATTCTTGGTGGATTCATGAAAAACGAAACATCCTCCGTGGCAGCAACCCCGGGAAGCGCTAATGCCGGATCCAAAGGCGGATCCGGCGAGCTTCCCGACGCACCAGCCACCCCGGGTGGCCCGTCAAAGCCATCCAACAACCACACGGTCAGCAAGGACACCCGCCGCCGCGTCATCACTGCAAGCTTCATCGGCAACTTCGTCGAATGGTTCGACTACGCCGTCTACGGCTACCTTGCCGGGATCATCTCGACCGTCTTCTTCCCAGCATCGGACCGGCAGACCGCCCTGCTCGCCACGTTCGGCGTCTTTGCCGTCTCCTTCTTCGTCCGTCCACTGGGCGGATTCATCTGGGGCCACATCGGTGACCGGCTCGGACGCAAACAGGCACTCTCCCTGTCGATCGTCCTCATGTCCGTGGCAACGTTCTGCATCGCCCTGATCCCCGGCTACAACACCATCGGCGTCATGGCACCAGTCCTCCTGCTGCTCGTCCGCGTTGTCCAGGGCTTCTCGGCAGCAGGCGAATACGCAGGTGCCTCGGCCTTCCTGGTGGAATACGCACCGGCCAATCGGCGCGGACTCTATGCCGCCGTCGTACCTGCCAGTACAGCGGCGGGCCTGCTGCTCGGTTCCCTGCTGGCGGCACTGCTCAGCTCGGTGCTGAGCGCCGATCAGCTCGGCGAATGGGGCTGGCGCCTGCCCTTCCTCCTGGCCGCCCCGATGGGCCTGATTGGCCGCTACATCCGCACCAAACTCGAGGACACCCCGGCATTCCGCGAAATGGCCGCGAAAGACACCGCGGTCAAGGCTCCGGCCTTCGCGATGTTCAAGACGTACCGCAAGCAGCTCATCATCGCGACGGGCGCCGTGCTGCTCAACGCCGTCGGCTTCTACGTGATCCTCAGCTACATGCCGACGTACCTCTCCGAGGAACTCCACTTCGGTGCAGCCGAATCGTTCCTGGCCACGACCATTGCCCTCCTCAGCTACATCGGATTCATCTTCCTGACCGGGATCGCATCGGACAGGTTCGGCCGCAAGCGCATGCTCATCACGGCTTCCGTACTGTTCGTGGTGCTGACCGTTCCCGCGTTCATGCTCCTCGATACCGGCAACTTCCTGGTCATTGTCCTGGTCCAGATCCTGCTCGGCGGCATGCTTACGCTCAACGACGGCACCCTGCCCAGCTTCCTTGCCGAGCTCTTCCCCACGAGGGTCCGCTACAGCGGCTTCGCCGTCAGCTTCAATCTCTCGAACGCCTTGTTCGGCGGCACCGCCCCATTCATGGCAACACTCCTGATCGGCCTGACCCACAACCAACTGGCTCCCGGCTGGTACCTCGTGGCGGCCGCCGTCATTTCCCTCATCGCGGTCCTCTTCGCTGTGGAGACTTCCAAGAAGCCCCTGCAGCAGGACTGAAAACAACCACCCATTGAAAGGAACACCACCCATGACCATCACCGAGAATGAAGCCGTCAACGACGTCGCCAAGCTTGAGCGCCTCAAGGTCCTCAACAACGGAGAGAAGGTCTCCCTGACCTTCTCCGACGCAGAGTTTGAGCGACGCCTTGCGGGTCTTCGCCGGATCATGGCTGAGAAGGAACTGGACGCCGTCGTCCTGACCAGCTACCACTCCATCAAGTACTACTCCGATTTCCTGTTCACCTACTTCGGCCGTTCCTACGCCATGGTCGTCACGGCCGACGACACCGTCACGGTCACCGCCAACATCGACGCCGGAATGCCGTGGCGCCGAAGCTATGGAGACAACCTGGTCTACACGGACTGGCGCCGGGACAACTACATCTTCGGCATCCAGGAGGTGTTGCGCACCCGCGGGATCAACGTCCGGCGCCTGGGCGTTGAGGACGACTCCCTGCCGTTGGACAACCGCAACAAGATCCAGGCCGCGTTCTCCGGCGCAACGCTTGTGGATGTGGCCCAGGCCGCGATGCGCCAGCGCATGATCAAGTCTGCCGAGGAAATCGAGGTCATCAAGCACGGTGCCCGGATCGGCGACCTGGGTGGCGAGGCCATCCGCAACGCCATCACCGCCGGAATCACCGAGTACGAAGTGGCGTTGATCGGCACCGAAGCGATGGTGCACGAGATCGCCCGGACGTTCCCCGACTCCGAAATCCGCGATACCTGGGTATGGTTCCAATCCGGCATCAACACGGACGGTGCCCACAACTGGGCCACCACCCGCAAGATCCAGGAACACGACATCCTGTCGCTGAATTGCTTCCCCATGACCTCGGGCTACTACACGGCCCTGGAGCGCACCCTGTTCTACGGCGAACCCGATGCCCGCTCCCTGGAACTATGGAACGTCAACGTAGACGTGCACAAGCGCGGACTGGAACTCATCAAGCCCGGGGCAGTCTGCAAGGACATCGCCGCGGAGCTCAACGAGATCTACGTTTCGCATGGACTGCTCGCCAACCGCACGTTTGGCTACGGACACTCCTTCGGGGTCCTCTCGCACTACTACGGTCGTGAAGCCGGACTGGAGCTGCGCGAAGACATCGATACGGTCCTGGAGCCCGGAATGGTCGTCTCCATGGAGCCGATGATCACGGTCCTTGACGGCCAGCCAGGTGCAGGCGGGTACCGGGAGCACGACATCCTGGTAGTCGGCGAAGACGGCGCCGAGAACATCACCAAGTTCCCGTTCGGCCCGGAATACAACATCATCGGCGCCTGACACCCACCCCAATGGACATGCCCAGCCTTGCGCCCGAGCAGTGGACATATGACTCATATGCTCATCGCTCTAGGCCAAGGCTGGGCATGTCCCAATAAAAAGAGCCATATAGTGACCATCATGACCCCAGCAGAACCGCGTGTAATCACGAGTGACACCCCGGCAAACGGCGATTCCAAAGGCGCTTCGGTACTCGAGAACGCCATTGCCGTGCTCCGCAGCTTCACCGCCGAGGAACCCTTGCTGGGAGTCACCGAGATCGCCGGCAGGATCGGCTTGCACAAGAGCACCGTGTCCCGGATCCTGGCAACCTTCGAACAAGAACATTTGGTGGAGCGCGACTCCGAGTCCCGCCGCTTCCGGCTTGGCCTGGGGATGATCGCCCTTGCCGGCCCGCTCCTTGCCGAACTGGAAGAGCGCCGGGTTGCCTATCCCGTGCTGCGCGAACTGAGCGAGCGGACGGGCGAGACGAGCGCGCTCATGGTGTGGAACGGGAGCGAATCCATGTGCGTTGAGCAAATCGCCAGCCGTCACCAGGTCAAGCACCTCGCCCCCTTGGGTGCCCGCTACAACGAGGCGCTCAGCTCCTCGGTACAGGTCTTCCTTGCCGCCGAAGACGCCGACCGCGTACGCAAGCTCCTGCGAAGCGGCTCCATCACATTGCCCGGGCTCGACGAGGAAGCACTTGAGGCCTACCTTCTCCGGCTCCAGGAGTCTGTGAAGCGGGGGTGGGCATTCAATTTCGGCGAAACATCCATCGAAGAAGTCGGCGTTGCCTCCCCCGTCTTTGACCACCGCGGAGACATCGTGGCCTCCGTCCTGATTCCCGCGCCCAAGTTCCGGATCTCGCAGGATACTCTCGCCAGCCTCGGCGAGGCATGCCAAGACGCAGCCCGCAAAATCACCACGCGCCTAGGCGGCCGCCCCCCGCACTGACCCGACGATCCCCGTTTACCCCACAGGACATGCCCAGTTCTGGATCCCAGAAATGGACATGCCGACTCGTGATCCACTGGACATGCCCAACCCCAAGCCCCAGCATCGGACATAACGCTCTCAATCCAAGGGACATGTCCAGCCTTGGAGTCGAGAGGTGGGCATATTCGCAATATGTCCAGTGCTCAGAGCCAAGGCAGGCATGTCCTATGTGCCGGGCGGGCGGGAACCAAGGCCGCCGCGACGGAACCCAGTCAGCGGTTAGGCCCCGACGACGGCGAGCGCTTCCTCGACGCTGTCCACCAGGAAGATCCGCCGCTCCATCACTTTCCCGGCGGCAAGGCTATGCAACATAGGCCACGCGGGATACTTGTGCTCCCAGTGGTCGCGCCCTACGAGCACCATGGGGGTGACGGTTTCCGGGGCGCCGTAGAAGTTCTCGCACGCGTCCATGAAGATTTCCTGCACGGTGCCGGCGGAGCCCGGAAGGAACACGATCCCGCCGTTGCATAGCTCCAGCAAGATCGCTTCGCGCATGGAGTTGGCGAAATACTTGGCGATGTGGGTGGCGAAGAGGTTGGGCGGCTCGTGCCCGTAAAACCAGGTGGGGATGCCCAGCGACGTCGTCCCGCTCGGATAGTGCCCGACGACGGCGGCCGCCGCCCGCGCCCAGGCCGTCACCGAGGGACGGAAACCCGGCACCGCCGCGAGCGATTGCAGCGCGACGGCGAAGTCGGCGTCGGGCAGGCCGCTCAAGTAGGCACCCAAATTGGCGGCTTCCATGGTACCCGGTCCTCCCCCGGTGGCCACCGTGAAGCCGGACAGAGCCAAGAGCCGACCAAGGCGCGCCGCGTCGTCGAAGTCCGTCGTTCCGCGTTGCGCGGCGTGCCCGCCCATGACTCCCACGATCTTGTTCCCCGCGAAATCCCCGTTGCCAAGGAGCTCGTCCAGGGCGTCCCCGATGGCGTGGTCGTGCAGCGCGGCGGCAAGGGTGGCGTCAAGGCTTGTCCGCTGCCCCGGCATGATGCTCCATTGGTAGACCAGGGCGTCGAGCGTGGCTTCGTACTCCGTGGAGTCAATGTCCTCGTACAGTTCGGCGGCGCTGTAGAGGCTGCCCCGGTACGGGTTGAACGGCACGCCGCGCAGCTTGGGAAAGATGAGTGCGCCGCGGCTGCGCAGCGAATCCTCCACGCCGTCGTCGAAGGTGCAGCCCAGGAAGATGGCGCCTTGGGGATCCAACCTCTGCAGGCCCGCGCGTCGGCCTCGCAGGTCCAGCGACTGGGCGTGCCATCCGTGCATCGTTGCGGCACCGGAGCTCAGAAGCCGGTCGAAATGGGCCACGCTGTCAATGTCGAGCGTGCGGGGACTGGGAGCCAGTGCGCGGGACGGATTCATGGCATCAGCGTAAGCCCGCGATTCCCGTTGCGCAGGAGCCGACCGGCCAGTGCATCATGGAGCATGCAGACTTCCGAACAGCAAAGCAGCTTAAGGCCCCGGATCGGCATTCCTGTCCGCCTCAGCAGCTCCGGAAGCGCGGATCCTCGCGTGGGAGAGGCGAATGAACTCTTCGACTTCATCGTCGAACTAGTGCGCGACGCCGGTGCGGAGCCTGTACTGCTGGACGCCTCCTTTACCGACGAAGCCGGCCGACTGGCCGACGAGCTACGTTCCCTCAACGGAGTCGTGCTGCCCGGCGGCGGGGACCTGGACCCGCGACTCTACGGCGAAGAAGCGACTGAAGCCTGCTACGACGTCAATCCTGACCAGGATCGCCTGGACCTGGCGGTCGCCCGCGGATCGCTCGACGCCGGTTTGCCCACCCTCGGCATCTGCCGCGGCCACCAACTCCTCAACGTGGTCTATGGCGGGACGCTCATCCAGGACATGCACCCATCGCTGGTGGAACACAACGGCCTGACCCCGGCGGAAGGTGAGCTCAGCGCCTGGGCGTGGCACGACGTCGAACTTTCAGCGGGTTCCAAAGTGGCTGGGCTTTATGGCTCACGGAACTCGGTGCGGATCGCTTCGGGGCATCACCAGGCCGTGGCACGGGTAGGCGATGGCTTGGTGGTGACGGCGGTCGCGGAGGACGGCACGGTCGAAGCCCTTGAGGATCCACAGCGCTGGGTGGCATCCGTGCAATGGCATCCCGAGGCCTCGCAACTGCCTGAGGAGGAACGGCTCGCCCCGTTCAAGGCTTTCGTCGAGGTCTGCAGGACGCTACGTCCCGTGGGGTGATCGAGCGGCCCCTATCGGGACGACAAAGCGGCGAAAATGAAGATCAGCCAAAGAATACTCACGACCACACAGATCCAACCGAGAACTTTGCCAGCGGTCGCCTGGACCCCTAATGCCTCGGCCTTTGACGCCTGAACGAGCGCCAGAGGACCGAAGACAATGCCCAGCACAAAAATTCCGACGACACCAAATATCGTGGCTGCGGAGCGGTGGCCCAGTCCTTGGACATAGGCCTCGAGGGGAACGGCCGATCCACCGAGTCCGGGGCGCTGCCCATGTCCTGAGAGGCCGAAAGCAGCGAGATCAGAACGCCTTGACCTGTTTACGGCGTTCACAACGACCAGGACCATAACGACCGCCACAGCAATGAAGACGAGGATGAGTACCCATGGTCCATCAAACAATCTGCCCAATTGCATTCCCCCGTTGAAGTATGCGCGTCCCAGTTGAGCCAAGAATACCTCAAGAATCATTCGTAAGGGAATGGGCGAATGACAAACTATCCAGCGAGCGGCACAGAATCTCCGCAGGCCCGGATGCTTTGACGCCACCACCCTAATGCACATAGATGGATCGATCCCTCGATGCCAAGTGACTGTTCAAGAAACCCTTGACGACAATTGTTCTGAGTGATTACACTCATTTCCCTAGCTCAGAATCTAGCGAATTTAGCAAGCCGGAGTAGTAAGTCCGCTTATGAATTCACTAGATGGCAAAACAACGATTGGGGAGAAATGAGATTCAGAATTGCCTTATTGACGGCTGTCTTGGCGGCCACCTCCATTTGCTGGCACCCCCAGCTCAGGCGAAGACACCTGGGCTTACCGCCACCGACCTTGCTTTCGTCATGGATTCCAGCCTGCGTCTCGGAATATCGCCGAATGTCAGGGATAGGCTAATTGCAAACCTTGAAAAAGGTATACAACCCGAATCGGCGACTGGAGCCGAACCTATCAGCACGAAGACCAGGAAGTCCCCAGAGAAGACAGTCGTTAGGAAGGAATTCTCCGACGGCTCAGTTGCGGAGACAACTTTCGAAGACCCTGCTAGGGGCGAGACAGGTCCAACGAAGGGTGAAGTTACCCCGATGTCGATCAGGGGCTGCTCGGACTGGAGCGGGGTGGGAACCTGGGAGTTCCGGAACTGCAGCGTGCGAACGGATCAATTCACGTTCTCAATGGGCTTTGATTCCGACGGTCGACGCGGCACCGACTGCTCGCCGAATTTCGCCGCTAAGATCTATAGCGTCTACGGCGCATGGTACAGCGGGGTCGGCTCGGTGGGGGGAATCACACAGGAAGTTCTCCAAGGAACCCAAAACTGCTCCAGCGCGGCCCGGGGCCGGGCCAGCGCGATAGTCTCCATGACTTATTACTCCTTTACGGTCTCATTGACCTTCTACGTCCAGAATACGTCCCGATGGGATACATCTCCCTAAAGAGCCAGGACGACACCGCAGCACAGATTTCTTTTACTGAAGGAACTTGAAGGGACCGACTTAGGCCGGTCCCTTCTTTGCTTTACTGCACAAGCCCGAGAACCGGTCTCGACCACGCTTGTCCCCGATACGAGTGAAAGGTGAACTCATCGCGTCTCTTCTTACTAACCGATTGAACACGCCTATTGGGTCGGGGAATAAATTCCTAGGAACAGCCGTGCTTTCGGGATCGACATGGCTGACAGGCAGCGCCAACATACAATACGGTCCGGGAAACCTTCTTTGCTGCAGCGGTTTACAGGAATGGCGTTCTAGGCCGAGTCCACCATGTCGACTGACCGCACGGCCCCGCGCTGCGTCCCGTGGGGTGATCGAGCGGCCGACCTCCGGCCGCCAATGGCAATTTCCTGCGCCGGTGAACCTGACCGCTTCGGAATTCGTCTCATCATTGTGGCAAGCACATTGCGGCCACCGGACACGAGAAGCGGGGAACCAATCATGAGGAACCACCCCAAGGCGATGATGGTTATCGTTGCGGCGGCCGCCCTGATCGCCGTGAGCGGTTGCGGGTCGTCCGGAACCGGCGGCTATGGCGCATCATCGAGCCCACCTTCCGCCGCGTCCTCCGGCGCTCCGCAATCCCAATCGCTCACCATCACCATCAAGGACTTCGGCTATCAAGGACCCGTCTCGGTCAGCCCGGGCGCCAAGATCACCGTGAAGAACGAGGACACCCAGGCCCACACGGTCACCTCGGACGATGGCAAAGCCTTCGACGCCGCCGTCGACGGCGGGGGCGGAACAACCCAGTTCACGGCCCCCACCACACCGGGCAGCTACCCCTACCACTGCACCTACCACTCCAATATGCACGGAACCCTGGTCGTGAAATGAGCACTCTTGAAATGAGCACAGTGAAATGAGCACCCGTGAAGCGGCCCGCCGCAAGCCGATGAGCCGCAGGCCCAAGGACATCCTGTTGCGACTGCTTGTGGCGGCAGCCCTCGTCATCGACGCCGTGGTGCATTTCGATCTTGCCCCGGGCTACCAGTTGGGTGCCCCGGGCGGAATCGGGCAAGGCAACCTGTTCCGGATTGAGGCCGCAGCCGCAATCCTCGTCGCCGTGTATGTCCTGGTCCGAGGCAGCCGGCCGTCCTACGCGGCCGCGGTAGTGATCGCTGGAAGCGCGCTCATTGCGGTCCTGCTCTACCGATATGTCGACATACCTGCCATAGGTCCGATCCCGTCCATGTACGAGCCCGTATGGTTTTTCGAGAAGTCCCTCAGCGCAGTCGCCGAGGGACTGGGAGCCGTCCTGGCGGCCGTCGGCTACCTCCGGCAACGCGGCAGCGCCCGCCGCCGCCGCCCCTGAAGGTGCGCCGCCCCTGAAGGCGCCCGACGCCGGAAGGCGCACCCGCCGCCGCAGCCCACCCGCACATGGTTCTGATGTCTGGACATATTCCAAACAAGGAGCCTGAAACGGCACAATAAACGCGCCTCCGGTACCCTTGACCCGCACAATGCTCCTGCTATCATCAGTAAAGCAGTATGTCCTATCAAGCGAACATGAGCGGACATGCTTGCAACTTCCGGGACAGTCCCGGAATGCGAGGGAGCATGCAATGGCGAATCAACTTGGCCTCACAATCGACCGTTCTTCCCCTGTGCCTTTGTACCACCAGGTGGTCCAGGGCATCGAGGCCGCAATCCACAGCGGAGTGCTGGAGCCCGGCAGCCGATTGGACAACGAAATCGACCTCGCCGCCCAGCTCAACCTGTCCCGGCCCACCATGCGCAAGGCGATGGACGAACTCGTCCGCTCGGGCCTGTTGGTTCGCAAGCGCGGCGTCGGCACACAGGTGGTGTCGAGCCAGGTCCGCCGGCCCTTGGAGCTCTCCAGCCTCTACGACGACCTGACCAACAACGGCAAGAAGCCCACAACGCAGGTCCTCAGCTTCTCGCACATGGAAGCCGACGCAGCCACACTGACCGCCCTCCAGCTTCCGGCCGGTTCCAAGGTCTATCACTTCACCCGCCTGCGCAAGGTGGGCGGCAAGCCGCTGGCGCTCATGGAGAACTGGGTCCGCGACGACATCACCACAATGGACGAGTCCATGCTCGCCGCAGAGGGCCTCTACGCCATCCTCCGCCGCGGCGGAGTCAACTTCCGCCTCGCCTCGCAGCGGATCGGCGCCATGATCGCCAACGACTACCAAGCACCTCTCTTGGAGGCAGAAGTCGGCTCGGCTTTGGTCACCATGGAGCGCACCGCCGTCGACGACACCGGACGCATGGTCGAGACCGGCCACCACGTGTACCGGGCCGATTCCTACAGCTTCGAAATGACACTCGTACAGCGCTAACGCAAGGACATAACTTCATGGCCAACTGGGTCTATCCTCTGGGAACCGCCAACGACGGCGATTGGGACATCTCGCTCGGAACCTCCGATTCCGCGTTGACTGTGGACGGTTGGGCCCACACGGGCCTCAAGGTCGCCACGCTCGCCGCGGGCGCCACCGTCGAGCTCCCCGCCGCAGCTGAAGAGCGGATCATTGTGCCGCTCAACGGCGCCTTCACGGTGACTGTCGACGACGTCGAGTATCCCCTTGCGGGGCGGGCGTCTGTTTTCCATGGCCCCAGCGATGTCCTGTATTCCGGCACGAACGTCGCCGTCACCATCAGTTCGCCCGACGGCGGCCGAGTCGCCGTCGCGACCGCCCCGGCCAACGCGTCGTACCCCACCAGGCTCGTGACCGCCGCGGAAACCCCGGTTGAGCTGCGCGGAGCAGGCAATTGCTCGCGCCAGGTCCACAACTTCGGCACTCCGGCCGCCCTCGAGGCAGACCGTTTCATCGTCTGCGAAGTGCTCACCCCCGCGGGCAACTGGTCCTCCTATCCCCCGCACAAGCACGACGAGGAAAAGGACGGCGAATCGCAACTGGAGGAGATCTACTACTTCGAGACCCGGGTGGCTGACGGCTCCGGCGCCCCTGAAGACGCCGATGCTATCGGCTACCAACGCGTCTACGCCTCCGATGACCGCCCGATCGATGTGGCCGCGGAGGTTAGGACAGGCGACGTCGTTCTTGTTCCGTATGGCTGGCACGGCCCAGCCATGGCCGCTCCCGGCTACGACCTGTACTACCTGAACGTCATGGCCGGCCCGGGACCCGTACGCGAGTGGCTCATCAGCGACGACCCCCACCACGGGTGGGTGCGGCAGAGCTGGGACGGTCAGGACATCGACCCCCGATTGCCGTTCGGCGCCTGAGGGAGGCTTGCTAGACGACTGGCAGTTACCTCTCTTGCCTAGCGAGGAGTGGGCAGGTGCGCTCAGGAAGCAACATCGATTTTCCTGAGTGTCTCAGGGGATATGCCTGCACTAACTAGATGTGCCGGAGGTACCGCTCAGGCGAATCCAAGAATGACCTCCGACATGTCGTGAAACGCGATATCGCCGCACCGGCTGGGGTTTTTCTCGACCCGTTTTCACCGACGAGAACCGTCGCGGGCGTCAGATCAAGGCCCTGGTCGAGCACCTGGGCTATAGGCGGCAGAGCCGCCGGCCATTGACCACGGTCCAAAACATTCGTGGGATCCTCTGACAGACGTCGGACCGGATAGTTATGGAGAGGCATACGCACATTGTTACAGGCACCGCTTCTCGTCTTCGAGTTTCAGTGCAGCCGGTACAGGATCCCGTCTATGGCCTGAGTGCAGACGGCTTCCCGCATTCCGTGCAGGAGGGGATCCTCGTGCTTCTTTTAAAGGTCTGGCCACAGTTGTCGATCTGTACCTCTGGCGCGCGTCGTATGAGTAAGGGCCCGAATGGAAGGCCTTACTGACAGCAATGGAAGGAACAGACCAATGTCGAAGAACGAGCCGGCCAACGCCCAGTCCGAGGCGACCACCGAGATCCGCAGCCTCTTCAGCGAGATCTACGCCGCATGGGCAGACAATGACGCGGACGCTTTCGTGGCACCGTATCGGGACGATGCCACGGTGGTTATGCCGCGAACCTATCACCGCGACAAGGAGGAGATCCGGAGTTCCATGGCTGCCGGCTTCCAGGGTCCGCTCAAAGGTTCCCAAGCGGTCGATGAACCTGTGAGTATCCGGGTTATCGGAGGCCACACGGCGATCGTAGTCAGCAAGGCCGGCATTCTCATGGCAGGAGAGGCCCATCTCCCGATCGACCGCGAAGTCATTGCCACCTGGGTGTTGGTTCGACAGGATGGGCGCTGGGTGGTCGCCTCATACGCCAATGCGCCGGCCCACTGAAAACGCGTCGAAGAGCCGATTCCGCAAAGTGTTCGGCGTCGATTTGGTGAAAGCTCAAACCAAGGGGCACACGAAAGGAGTACGTAATGTCAAAGTATTTGGTCCTGATCTTCCAGGATGAAGTGGCGACGAAAGAAGTCGCGGGCGAGACGATCAGCGCCGACTACCAAGCGTTCATGCAGCGTCGCGGGGGTTCTTTGCTTGGCGGGGCCGCACTCGAGCCGGCGGAGACGGCGACGTCCATCCGGCACGACGGGTCCGGCGGATTCACGGTGACTGACGGTCCCTTCGCCGAGTCGAAGGAGACACTGGGCGGCTACTACCTGATCGAGGCCGCCGACCTCGACGAGGCGCTGGAGATCGCCAAGGAGGTTCCCGCCGGGGTCGGGGTCGAGGTTCGGCCCGTGCGAGTGGCGAGCTGATGCCGCCGGCCGCCAGCCGGGAGGTCGCTGCTGCGGTTGCGGAGGCGCACCGTCGGGAGTGGGCGTTCGTGTTGGCGGCCACCGTGCGCACCGCCGGTGATATCGACACAGCGGAAGAAGCCGTCCAAGATGCGTACGCCAGCGCATTGTCGACATGGGGTACGCGTGGCATCCCGGAGAACCCTGGAGCGTGGCTCACAGTGACCGCGCGGCGACGAGCCGTGGACATGCACCGACGCGCCGCGACAGCACAGCGGGCGCTCCCCAAACTGATCAACCCGGAAATGCATTTACTCGACGAGCCGGGCCGCGACACGAAAGACATAGCCGATGATCGGCTGCGGTTGATCTTCACGTGCTGCCACCCCGCCCTCGCACCTGACGCGCAGGTCGCTCTGACGCTGCGGCTTTTGTGCGGGCTGTCCACGGCCGATGTCGCGCGGGCGTTTCTGCTACCGGAGGCGACGATGGCGGCGCGGATTACCCGGGCGAAAAAGAAGATCAGGGCCGCGCACATCCCGTACAGGGTGCCGCCCGCGTCCGAGCTGCGCGAGCGTATCGACGGCGTACTGTCCGCGGTCTACCTGGTGTACACGACCGGGCACACCGCCCCATCAGGAGCGAACCTGATGCGGCGAGATCTCGCCGAGCGCGGCCATGAGCTGGCGAGAATGCTACGCGTCCTGCTTCCCGGCGACCGCGACGTCGGGGGGCTTCTCGCGCTCGTGCTACTTACCGACGCCCGCAGTGGCGCCCGGCTCGATGAGCACCGTGAGCTCGTGCTGATGGAGAACCAGGACCGATCGAAATGGGACCGGGCGGCCATCGATGAAGGGGTGGCGCTCCTGCGCGAGGCATTGAGCCGACGGCCACCGGGCCGCTTCGCCCTCATGGCGGCAATCGCGGCCGTGCATGACGAGAGCAAGTCGTGGTCCGACACTGACTGGCAGGAGATCCTGGGGCTCTACGACCTGCTCATCGAAACGTGGTCCTCTCCCGTCGTCAAACTTAACCGGGCCATCGCCCTCGGTTTCGCGGTGGGCCACGCGGAAGGTTTGGCTGAGCTGGATGCACTCGGAGCCGATCCGCGACTCGCCCGATACCCGTATCTTGCCGCCGCTCGCGCCGACTTCCTGACCCGGCTGGGCCGTTTCGACGAGGCCCGGGTCGCCTTCGAGGAGGCGCTAATCCTGACTGAGAATGACACCGAACGAAGCTACCTCCGGACCCGTCTGAGCGAACTGACGGGTTGAATCCGAACGTTGCGCCGCTAGCCGCGAACAGCCAGCGCCACCCTGACCGGGACCCCGCTTGCCAGCGACTCCTGCGCGGCATCCGCCACACGGGAAGCCGCGACAGCGTCCTCCGGGGTGCACGGGTTCTCCCGTTGGCCCAAGACCAGCTCAACGAAGGCCGCCATTTCGGAGCGGTAGGCCTGGTCGAAGCGTTCGGCGAAGGTCTTGTGGGGTTCTCCGGACGGGAAGGCTACGCCGGCCTCGGCTGATTCCATGGCTGTCTTGTCGTCCAGGCCGACCATAATGGAACGATTCGAGCCCTGGATTTCGAGGCGGACGTCGTGCCCCGCACCGTTGTAACGCGTTGCCGACACCGTGCCGACCGTCCCGTCGTCGAACGTGATCAAAGCCAACGCGGTGTCCACATCACCCACTTCGCCGATGGCGGGATCGCCGTTGTTGGAACCCTTGGCATAGACCTCCACGATTTCGCGGCCGGTCAGCCAGCGCAGGATGTCGAAGTCGTGGACCGAGCAATCGCGGAACAGCCCGCCGGACGTTGCCAGGAACTCCACGGGCGGCGGCGCCATGTCACAGGTCACGGCGCGCAGCGAGTGGATCCAGCCGAGCTCGCCAGCTTGGTAGGCGCGCTTGGCCTCGAGATAGCCGGCATCGAAGCGACGCTGGTGGCCGATCTGCACCACTCCGTCGTTGGCACGGATATGTTCCACGACAGGCAGCGAATCGGCCACATTCATGGCCACGGGCTTCTCGCAGAAAACCGGGATACCGGCGTCCACGCCCGCGCGGATCAATTCCGGGTGAGTGCCCGTGCCGGTCGCGATGACCAGCCCATCCACTCCGGAGGCGATCAAAGCCTCTACCGACGGCAGGAATTGAGCGCCGAGACCGGCTGCCACCTTGCGGGCGTGGTCTTCGGCGACGTCTGTGAGCCGCAACTCCACGTTGATGCCCTGCGCATTCAGTTCCCCGTTGAGGGCGGCGATGTTGTTGGCGTGCATCACGCCGATCCGCCCCACTCCGACCAGTCCGAGAACGAC
The DNA here is from genome assembly GCF_052115205.1 of Arthrobacter sp. 2RAF6. Classification (NCBI taxonomy): domain Bacteria; kingdom Bacillati; phylum Actinomycetota; class Actinomycetes; order Micrococcales; family Micrococcaceae; genus Arthrobacter; species Arthrobacter sp. 2RAF6. Next base: position 130,246 of record NZ_JBFRGF010000010.1, read on the forward strand.
GTCCTTCATCGCGCTACCTCCGTTGAAAATGCAGATGCGCCCCGGGATATATCGGTCTCAACCGTGAACGCCCGGCGGAACTCTTCAAGAGCCTCCATGTCGTCACCACTGGCCCACGCCTCCATGCCGACGGTGCCTTCATAGCCCGCGGCCACGAGTGCCCGGGCCACAGCCGAGTAGTTGATTTCGCCGGTGCCGGGCTCGCAGCGCCCCGGGACGTCCGCCACCTGGATCTCGCCGATGTGCGGCAAGGCGGTGCGGACCAACTCAATGAGGTTCCCCTCCCCCAATTGTGCGTGGTACAGGTCAAGCATCATCTTCACATTGGGATGTCCGGCCGCCTCCACGAGCGCCTGGGTGTCCTTGGCCCGGGCCAGCGGAATTCCGGGGTGGTCCAGCACGGTGTTGAGATTTTCCAGGCAGAACGTCAGTCCGTGCTTTTCCCCGAGCGCGCCAAGGCGCTCCAAGGTCCGGGCACCCGTGATCCACATGCTGCCGTTGGACCGGTAGACGGGACGGGCTGCTTTCCCGTCGATCAGCTCCGCCGAGTGAACCACCATGCGGCTGACGCCGAGTTCCAAAGCGGTCGGAATCAGCGTCTCAGCCGTCCTCACCACGTCATCGGCGGTGTCGGCGTCAACCAGGCTCCCGGAGGTGTACCCGGTCATCGAGGAAAAGACCGCGCCGCTCGACTTGAGTGCCGGAATGTCCTTGCTCCTCGAGTCCCAGAGTTCGACGTCGAATCCGGCCTCATGGATCCTACGTACACGTTCGGTGAACGGCAGCTCCGTGAAGACCATTTCGGCGCAAACGGCCAGCCGCATCAGACACCGGCCTTGCTGTCGCTCGAAACGGCGGGTACCGCCACCGGTCCGCCTTGCTGGACCGACTCGATGCAGGCCAAAGCCATCGCGAGGGCGCGGCGCGCGTCAGCGGCTCCCGGGGTGAGGGTGAAAGCGCCCGACGGCGGCTGCGTGCCATCGCGGCGTGCGCGGACTGCCGCCACGAAGTCCACGAGTTCATCGGTGTAGGCATCGCGGAACAGTTCCACGTTGAGCCTCGGAGTCTCCGCGGAAAGGCCCTCTGCCGTGTACCTCAAGGCAGCCGTTTCAGTGGACCGGCCGGCCTGAACCATGCCCTTGGAGCCAAAGACTTCGCCCCTGACGTCGTAGCCGTAAAGCGCGCTGAAGTTGGCTTCCGCCACTGCCAAGGCTCCATTGCTGTAGCGGACGGTGACGACAGCCGTGTCCAGGAATCCCTGGTCACGCAGGCCCGGTTCCACCAAGGCGTCCGCGACCGCGTACACCTCCACAGGCTCGGCACCTTCGTTGAACCAGTTCAGGGTGTCGAAGTCGTGAATGAGGGTTTCCAGGAAGATCGTCCAGGCCGGAATCCTGGCCGCGTGTCCGATGCTCCCCGTGCCCGGGTCCCTCGTCAACGAGCGCAAGAGCTGCGGCTCCCCCACAATTCCTTCGGCCAGGTCCTTCTTGGCGGCCTGGAAGTCGGTGGCGTATCGGCGGTTGAAGCCGATCTGGAAATGTACCCCTCCCGCTTCGACGGCGACTAGGGCGGCGTCGAGCTCTTCGAGGCTCTGGCCGGCGGGCTTCTCGCAAAACACGTGCTTGCCGGCGCCTGCGGCCTGGGCGATCAGGGAAGCGTGGAAGCGCGCCGGGCTGGCAATGATTACGCCATCGATGTCCGGATCGGCCATGATGTCGGCGGCATCGGCCGTGACCTTCGCCGTGCCAAGCTGGGCAGCCACCGACGCTGCGGAGTCCACGTTGGGATCGGCGACGGCGGCCAGCACCGCACCGGGAACCCTGCGGGCTATGCTTTCGCCGTGGAACGCTCCCATCCAGCCGGAGCCAATGAGGCCAAGCCGCACCGGCGTGGGAAGTCCGGCTGAATGCTGTTCGATGTAGGCCATGGGCCCGTCCTTTCGATAGTCAGTACAACAATTGCTCAGGCAGGCGCGTTGCCTTCGCCCGGGAATTCAATGCCCACCTGGCGGCGGATCTCATCGGCAACTTCCATCGTCCGGATGGAGGAGGCCAGGGGCCGCTGTCGGGTTTCCGTCTCACCGGCGGCGATGGCGCGGGCCACCGCCGCGGCTTCATAGTGCAAGCCTTCCAAATGCCCGCCCGATGCCTCGTTGTGGCGAAGTCGTGTGCCGTCGGGGAACCGGATCTCGAAACCGCCAGGCATGTTGAAGGGGCCATCGATGGTCAACGTGGCCTCGGAGCCAACGATCGTTGCCGCCGTGGGGGTGAAATTATGCAGGTGCGTATTCATGAGGGCCTGGCTTCCACCGGGGAATTGCATGATGGCGGAGAGCTGGGCGTTGACACCCGATTCGTGGTGCTGACCGAAAGCGCTCAAGCGTTCCGGTGCACCCAGGACTTCGGTGATGAGGGCCAGCGGGTAGGTGCCCAGATCCAGCAAAGGCCCACCAGCCAGAGCGGCGTCAAAGATGCGGTGGCTGCGTTCGAAGTGCTCGCCGTATTCCGCCAGGACCGTTGTCACGGTACCCAGCGTCCCGGCGTCGAGCACTTGCCGGATCACGTCGAACTTCGGAAGGAAGAAGCTCCACATGGCCTCGGCCGCGAAAACGCCTGCTGCCTTGGCCCGCGCGGCGATATCCCGGGTCTGCGCAGCATTCAGGCCGATCGGTTTCTCGATGAGGACGTGGTTGCCGGCGTCGATGGCGAGCACGGCGGCCGCGTGGTGGAAGTTGTGTGGCGTGCACACGTACACGATGTCTATGTCCGGAGCCGCGGCCAGCTCTTCGTAGCTCCCATAGGCGGCGGGCACGCCGAAAGCTTCCGCGAAAGCCTTGGACCGATCCAAAGAGCGGGAGCCGACGGCGGCAATCACTTGCCGTGAGTGTGCCTGGACCGATTCCGTGAACCGTTCGGCAATCCACCCCGGGCCCATGATCCCCCAGCGCAACGCAGGAGCGTCGAGGGAATCCGGCACCCGGGACACCGGAAGACCAGATGCCGGCATGCCCGATGCCGGCAGGCCCGATGAAACCATCAGTAGACCACCTTCGTGTAGGCTCCGTCGCTGTGGAGCGAGCGGATCATCGCTTGTGCAAGCTGCGACGCGCGCAGTCCATCCTCACCCGTGGCGAGCGGCGCAGGCTCTCCCTTTTCGAGGGCTGAAATCCAGGCCTGAAGTTGCAAGCCGTAAGCGTCGGCGAAGCGTGGACGCCAGTCGGTAGGGATTTCGGAACTGCGCTTCCCTTCTTGCCGGACGTCGAGGGCGGCCGGTTCCGGGAGTGCCGCGGTGCCGAACTCTGACACGACCTCGCACCGGGTGGTGTAGCCGTACTGCGCGTTGAGGAAGAGTTCGAGGGTGGCCAGCGTGCCGTCGGCCGCGCGCAGGAGCATGAAGGCTGGATCCCGCAGGTCACCGGTACTGTGCCGGGAACTCCGTCCCGCTTGCCAGGACACCTCAGTGATGGGCGAATCCAGCAGCCAGGGGATGATGTCGAGCTCGTGGATGGCCGAGTTGGTGATGGCGGACTCCGAGCTCGCGCCCGGTCCCGCAGCTGCGGTCCGGCTAGTGCAGTGGACCTGCAAAGGCTCGCCTTGCGTGCGTGCCCGGGTGGCTTCGCGCAGGGCGACATAGCCGGGATCGAAGCGCCTCATAAAGCCCATCGACAGCAGCCGGGCACCCGTTGCGGCCAGGAGGTCGGCTTCGGCCTCCACCACTTCGCGGCTTTCCAGGAGCGTGGGGGCCAGCGGTTTTTCGCAGAGCACCGGGGTCATTGCTTCGAAGCATTCCAGCACCAGTCCGGCATGGGTGGAGTCATGTGAAGCGACGACGACGGCGTCAACCTCGCTGGAGTTGATCAGCTCGGAAGGATCCGTGGTGATGCGAGCGGACGGCGGCGCCGCGGCTGCCGCTCGTTCGGCGTCTAGGTCTGCCACGAAGGTGACTTCGGCTCCGCTGATGGTGGTGGAGAGGTTCCTGATGTGGTCTGCGCCCATAACACCGGCGCCGATAACGCCAACCCGGATCGGCATGCTGTCTTCCCGTCTATTACTTCGTGCACATTCCTGCGGTGGCATGGCGAGCGGGGGCCCGTCCGCTTTTCCGGCGGACCCCCGTCTCCGTCCGTGCTGTCTCCCGGCGCGCTAGGCGTGCCGCGGGCTGCTTTCCCTTGAATCGTCAGCAGCGTCGGTAGCGTCAGCAACGTCAGCTACCCCGGCGACTTCGGCTTGGACTTCCTTGAGGGCTTCGGTGTGTCCGCCGAGTTGTTCGAGTTCGTGGGCGAGTTCGGCCAGTTCCGCGCCGCCGGCCATCTGGGCGGTGAGTTCGTCCAGGGTGATGTCCTTCTTGTCGTAGTAGCCGATG